>QCSJ01000022.1 GCA_003211535.1 Synechococcus sp. AG-670-A05
CGCTTCAAACAAGCCTGAAAACCCTGAATCCGAGGAATTTTAGCCAGGGGAAATAGATCCAATTAAATAAAACAATTTGATCAATTATATCCAGGCCTGAGCCAAAAACAAGGCAAATATTATGAGCAATTACAGGCAACTGACGAACGCATCTCCAGTCAAAACAATCTTTACCATGTTAGCGAATATAATCATTCACTCTTGAATTTTGAATCTGCAAAGGATGGCGCAATCCCAAAAAATATTAAGAAAGTTTAATGGACTTTTCTAGGTACTTTTCAAATCAAACAGATCGACTCATAAGCCAGTGAGTCAATCTTTCGCATCGTCTGAACCCGAACGCCAGGGCAGGCCACTGCCCACCGCCTCCGAGATGTTCCTCAATCCATGGCAGTCCATTTGCATTTGGAGCCCCTCGAGAATCTGAGGCACCAGATCAGGCCCTTTGAAAATCCAGCCGGAGTAGAGCTGGATCAATGAGGCTCCCGCCGTGATTCGCTCCCAAGCGATCTCAGCCGAATCGATGCCTCCAACACCGATCAGCGTCAAGACCGGGCCGGCGCTGGCCCGCAGCCGGCGGATCACCTCCAGCGCCCGTTGCCGCAGGGGTGCACCGCTGAGTCCCCCCGCCTCCTCCGCCAGGGTGCGGCCGGTCTGCAGCAACCGACGTTGACCCAGCCCCAGGCGATCGAGGCTGGTGTTCACCGCGATCACCCCCGCCAGCCCCTCCTCGAAGGCCAGCCGTGCAATCCCATCAATCGCCTCGTCCTCCAGATCCGGCGCGATCTTCACCAGTAATGGCGGACAGGCCGGCAGGCGCCGGAGTCGCTCCACCAGCCGCCGCAACTGGCTGGAGTCCTGCAGATCCCGCAGCCCCGGGGTGTTGGGGGAACTCACATTGATCACGGCGTAGTCCGCCAAAGGGGCCAGCAGCTCCAGCGACGAGGCGTAATCCTCCGGGGCCTGCTCCAACGCGATGACCTTGGACTTACCGACGTTGATCCCCAACACCGCCGGGCGGCGACCGGGGGGATCCAGCCGTTGCCGTTCCAGGGTTCTGCGCAACGCCTGGGCCCCGTCGTTGTTGAAGCCCATCCGATTGAGAGCGGCCTGTTCCTGAGCCAGGCGAAATAATCGGGGGCGGGGATTGCCGGGCTGGCCATGCCAGGTGACGGTGCCCACCTCCGCAAAGCCAAAGCCAAAGCGATCCCAGAGGCCAGCCGCCACACCGTTCTTGTCGAAACCAGCCGCCAGTCCCACAGGATTAGGAAACCGACATCCAAACAACACTTGCTCGAGCCGCAGATCACGCCGCTGTAGATCGCCTGCCAGGCCCTCCAGCACTGTAGACACCAGCGGCCACTGGCGCCGCATGGACGCCTGTCCCAAAGCGGTCAATGCGGTGCGCGACAACTGTTCAGCATCAAGCCCCTCGTCATTGGCCAGTACCGGCCCCAGCCAACGCTGATAAAACGCGCCGCTGCTAAAAGGGGATGGCGGCATGGCGATCGCTCAGGACTGCTCTGATCCTGCCTCGCGACGCTGCAGGGTCCAGCGGCCGTCCTCCGCTAGGCGCACTTGCCAGTCCCGCCAGATCCACCGCTCCTGACGGAGCTCCAGCTGCTTCAACGGCAGTTCCACGAGCTGCGCCAACTCCACCAGGCTGAGGCTGAAGCCTCCATCTGCCAAACGATCGGCCAGCTCAAGGCGGCTCAGCAACTGCACCAGATGCTGAGGTGCTGACTCGTCAACCGCATCAACCGCCGAAGGATCGCCCTCATCGGATGACTGCCTGAGATCCAATGAACGACCCTGGGAGAACGCAACCGCGATCTGATCCACCCGATCGTTGTCCGGATCACCGCTGTGGCCTTTCACGTAAGTGAGCGGCACATCATCCAGCCTGGCTGCATCCAGAGCTTTCCAGAGGTCCTGGTTGAGCACAGGCTTGCCGGCCGCTGTCTTCCAGCCCTTGCGCTTCCAGCCCTTGATCCAGGAGCCGAGTCCATCGATCAAATATTTGCTGTCGGTGCGCAGGGTGAGATCCGGATGACGCGGAAGTTGTTTCATCCGCTGCAGCAGCTCCAGAGCTGCCTGCAATTCCATGCGGTTGTTAGTCGTTGCCGGGTAATGACCGCCGAATTCCTCGACACTGCCATCTTCAAACCGCAGCAGGGCACCCCAGCCGCCTGGACCAGGGTTACCGCTGCACGCTCCATCGGTGGCCGCAGCCACCACCCGGCCCCGTCCATCAGCCATTGCTCCACCTCAACTGATTCCGATACAACGTGGTCTTGCAGGCCACTGATGCGGCGAACCTACCTCCGCAGCCTGATCCTGACCGCTGTTGTTGGGAACACCGCCGTATTGTTGCCGGCGGCAAAAATCCGCCCGCGGCCTGTTCGACAGCAAAGCGCTCCAGCAGAACCGCTTTGCATTGCTGGCTCAGCCGGTAGGACAGAGCAAGTGGAAGCTGTTGGTGCTGGAGCAGATCAAGCAACGGCCCCGCTGCTGGACGCCGAGGGCTGATGGTCAGCTGGATCCGACCCTCAACACGTTCAACTTTGGCGGAATCTGCAGCAGCTACCTCGACAGCAATAGCTATTCCCTCCGCAGCGGAGGTGAAGACCTCGGCAGCCGCTTTCGCCTGAGCCTGCGGCAACGCGAAAACAGCTTGTAGTTGCAAGCTCTAAACTCACGCCAGAAGGCCTAACTTGTGGTCGGCCGGGCAACGATTCCCAGGAGGGATCACAACGGCTCGGTTAAGGTCCAGTTAGATCCACCTTGGCAACTGGAACGGCATGTTTAATAGGGTAGAAATTGGACCAAATTCACTTCGCTCACCCAGACCCTGTAAACATATTACTGGCCCGGGCTGAAGAATAGGCAAGAGAGGATTCAACCAGCTGGGGGCCCCAACGGCACCCATTGCTCCATGCATTAATCAGCACATCGCCAGCGGCTAGACCATTCGGCTGGAGACTATCCTTTACCGCACCTGAAACGTTCAACTGGCACAGTGACAGTTGGCAGGCTGACCTACTTCGGTGTCGGGAATTTTTCTATGCGTTTAATTTTCAATTGTGTGAGGAGTGAAGAGCATCTCTTCAGGGTCGAAACAAGGACAGACTCCTGAAATTGTTCCACTTGATTCTTCCCCTGCCTTCGGCAGGGGATTTTTAATGCGCTGGATTTCCAATAAAAACCGGCCCCTGACTGAGCCGGTCTCGTATTTTTTCGAAGAAGGAATGGAGCCGGACGAACCAGTCCGCAGAAATCACTTAAGGGTGACTTTGCCGCCCGCTTCTTCGATCTCCTTCTTGAGGGCTTCGGCATCGTCCTTGGAGATGCCTTCCTTGACGGGCTTGGGAGCAGCCTCCACCAAAGCCTTAGCGTCGCCAAGACCCAGGCCGGTGGCGTTGCGCACAGCCTTGAGCACCTTGATTTTTGCTGAGGCGTCGAAACTTTCGAGGATGACGTCAAATTCGGTCTTTTCCTCGGCGGCTTCACCACCACCACCAGCAGGGACGCCAGGGGCAGCCATCACGACGCCAGCGGATGCGGCGGCGGACACACCGAAGGCTTCCTCGATCTGCTTGACCAGCTCGGAAGCTTCCAGCAGAGAAAGGGATTTCAGTGATTCGAGAATTTCGTCGGTTTTTGCAGACATGGATGTGAATGAAGAAGCAACAGATCAGTGAAACCAGTGATGTCGGCAGAGAGCGCTCAGCTGTCGCCGCATTCGGCGTGCTGCTTGAGCGCCCGCGCGAGACCGGAGGGAACCTCGTTGATGCCCACAGCAACCTTGGTGGCTACAGCATTGATCGCGCCGGCGATCTGTGCCATGAGCTCCTCTTTGGAGGGGAGATCGGCGATGGCCTTGATCTCATCCTGAGAGAGCAGCTTGCCTTCGAAAAGGCCGCCTTTGGTTTCGGACTTCTTGGTCTCCTTCTGGAAAGTCTGAACGGCTTTCACACCGGCACCGACGTCGCCCTTGATCAGGACGAAAGCGTTGGTGCCCGTAAGGAGAGAATCGAGATTCGACCAGGCGCTGTCACCATCAATGGCACGGCGCATCAAAGTGTTTTTGGTCACCTTGCACACCGCGTTGCCAGCCCGCAGACGATCCCGCAGGTCGGACATTTCTTTGATGGAGAGGCCCTTGTAATCAAGAACCAGCGCCAGTTCGGACTCGGCGAGGAGCTCCTTGAGCTCTCCGACGATCTGCTGCTTGCTCTCCAGCGTGCGGCCCATAGGGATTGGATCGGATCGAGGGGGAACAAGCTGGACACACGGCCGATCGAGTCTTCAGAAGAAGACGAGGCTGCGTGTCGATCCAATCCCGAATGGGACAAAAACCGTGTCGCGTCTGCCTCGGCAGGAATTACATCGCAAGGCCTGTCATGGACGAGCCTCTCAAAATCCTGCTGTCTCTGGCCGGGCGCGTGCCCGATTTGGCAGTTGCCAATATCTAATTGTATAGCAGTGCCTGCTCAGCTCCCCTGTTCCAGGTCCTGCAGTGCAGAGAAATCCACTTCAACAGATGGGCCCATGGTGGAGGTCACATAAAGAGACTTCCAGTAGCGGCCCTTGGCACCGCTTGGCTTGTTGCGGTCGATGGTCTCCTGCAGGGTTTTGAGGTTCTGGAGGAGAGCTTCAGCCGTGAAGCTGGCCTTACCGAAACGCACATGCACGATGCCAGTGCGATCCGCCCTGAATTCCAGTTTGCCGGCCTTGAATTCCTGAATGGCAGCCGCCAGATCCGTGGTCACGGTTCCGGCCTTGGGATTCGGCATCAGGCCTCGGGGACCCAGCACACGGCCGAGCTTGGCAACCTTGGGCATCATGTCGGGTGTGGCGATCAGCAGATCGAAATCCATCTCGCCCTTTGCGATGGTCTCCACCAGGTCCTCGTCGCCGGCAAGCTCTGCCCCCGCCGCTTTGGCTTCGGCGACCTTCTCACCGCGGGTCACCACCGCGATGCGAACGGTTTGACCGGTGCCATTGGGCAGCGCCACAGTGGTGCGCAGTTGCTGGTCGGTGTACTTGGGATCGATGCCGAGGCGCACATGGGCCTCCATGGTTTCGTCGAACTTGGCATTGGCGTTGTCCTTCACTAGGGCAATCGCCTCGAGGGGTTCGTAAAGACGATCCTCGATTTTGCCGGCGAGGCTCGCCAGGCGTTTGGAGAGAGAGGGCATAGCAGGAAGTGGGGTGCGGACGACATCAGCAATGTCTCCCCCGGTATGGGTTGAAGAATGAAGCGACGACGATCAGTCGCTGATGGATACGCCCATGTTGCGGGCGGTTCCTTCGATGATCCGCATAGCGGAATCGACGCTGGTGCAGTTGAGATCGGGAAGCTTGGTCTTGGCGATCTCCTCGAGCTGTTCCCGGTTGATCGATCCAATGTTGCCCTTGGCGGACTCGCCGGAGCCTTTCTCGATCTTGGCGGCCTTGGTGATCAGCACCGACGCCGGAGGCGTCTTGGTGATGAAGGTGAAGCTGCGGTCTTCGTAGACCGAGATCTCCACCGGAATCACAAAACCGGCTTTGTCCTGCGTCCGAGCGTTGTACTCCTTGCAGAACATCATGATGTTCACACCGTGCTGACCGAGGGCTGGACCCACCGGTGGCGCAGGGTTGGCTTTGCCGGCCTGGAGGGCCAGCTTGATAACTGCGGTAACTTTCTTGGCCATTGACGAACGGCTTTTGACATCTGCGGATCACCAGGCCCTTGGGCCAAGTGGGGCAGGGTGAAATTCACCCCTCAGGCCGCCCTCCGCAGGGAAGCGGCCGCCGCTGGTCAGTTCTGTTTGGAGATCTGAGAGAACTCCAGTTCCACCGGAGTTTCCCGACCGAAAATGGACAACAGGGCTTTGAGCTTGTTGCGTTCGCCCGAGACCTCGATCACCTCACCCTGGAAGTCCTTGAACGGACCCGCGGTGACAAGGATCTGATCCCCCTCGGTGAGATCCACTTTGACAACAGTTTTCTTCTCGGCTGCGCGCTTGAAGATCCGATCAACTTCAGAGCGGCTGAGTGGGCGCGGCTTGATATGACCCCGGGCTTTACCGGTCGCCCGACGGTCTTCCGCCCCAACGAAATTGATCACGTTGGGAGTACTGCGGACCGCCATCATCGTGTCCTCGTCGAGGACCATCCGCACCAGCACATAACCCGGAAACACTTTTTCCTCGGTGGACTGACGGGAACCGTCCTTCTTCACCTTGACCGCTGGGGTCTGTGGAATCTCTATCTCGAGGATTCGCTTGCTCACCCCCAGGGTGATGGCCCGCTGCTCCAGGGTCGCCTTGACCTTCTTCTCACAGCTAGAGGCAACCTGCACCGCGTACCAACGGGCAATGGCTGTGTTCGCAGCCGGAACGTCGGCCAGCGCACCCTTTCCATCGTCATTCTGTGCCGGCAGGTCGAGTACCTCGGCGGGGTCCGTTGTGGTCAGATCGTCGGGCAAGGCTGAAAAGGGGTGCGGATCAGCGGAACACCTGGGATGACGCCCATCCGAAGAAGCGGCTGACCGCGGCAATGCCGGCAGCCGACAGACTCACCATCAGGATCACAGCGATTGACTCGCTGAACAGCTGCTGACGGCTGGGCCAGACCACAAGCTTGAGCTCATCGACCGTTGCCGGCAGAAAACCGCGGAGTGCGGCTGGCTCTGCGGGGGTGGCGTCAGGACTCTTGGTTGAGGTGTCCTCGGAAATAGGGCTGGTCACTGAAGGGGGACCGGGTGTTGACAGGAATGCCGGCAGGCACACTGCCAAACAATCATCCTACTGGATGCCCTTACGACAGAAGAGGCTCAAACTCCAGTGAACTGCCGTCATCTGTTCCGCACCGGACCTTGATGCCCCACGCCGATCTGAACCGCTCCTCTAGCAGTTGGGTGGCCAGTGGGTTCTCGAGCTGACGCCGCAGCACCCGTCGCAACGGTCGGGCGCCGTATTCCGGTTCATGGCCCTGACGAGCCAGGGAGTCCGCCACCGCATCCTCCACCTCCAACGACAGCCCCTGTTCCGCCATGAGGGAGGCGAGATCAGCCAGTTGCAGGCGCACAATCCGCACCAGATCCTTCACCTCCAGAGGCCGGAACCGAATCACTTCGTCGATCCGGTTGAGAAATTCCGGACGGAACTGCCTGGCCAGGGCCGCATCCACCTGCTGCTGTAACTGGTCGTCATCGCTGCTGCCGGAACGGGCGTGCTCCAGGATCACCGGGCTGGCTAAATTGCTGGTCATCACTACCACGGTGTGGCGGAAATCAACGGTCCTGCCCTGGGAATCGGTGAGTCGGCCATCGTCCAGAACCTGCAGCAGCAGATTGAACACATCCGGGTGAGCTTTCTCCACCTCATCCAGCAGCAACACGGCGTAAGGACGCCGGCGTACCGCCTCGGTGAGTTGCCCCCCTTCCTCGTAGCCCACATACCCCGGCGGAGCACCGATCAGGCGCGCAGAGGCATTGCGCTCCATGAACTCGCTCATATCGAGGCGCACCAGGGCCTCCTCCTCATCAAACAGGGACGTCGCCAGCGCCTTCGCCAGCTCGGTTTTGCCGACCCCCGTCGGACCGAGGAACAGAAAAGAGCCCACAGGACGTCGGGGATCTTTCATCCCGGCCCGCGCCCGCCGGATCGCTGCCGCCACGGCGGCCACCGCTTCCGTCTGACCGATCACCCGTTCCGCAAGATGACTCTCCAAGGCCAGAAGCTTGCGGCGTTCACCCGCCAGCAGGCGCTGCACTGGAATCCCGGTCCAGCGAGCCACCAGATCAGCGATGTCTCCCGCCTCCACCTGTTCCCGCAGCAGCGCCGTCCCTGAAGCCTGCGCCTCGGACTGACTGGCTTCCAGCGCCTCCCGGCGCTGCTGAACGGTGTGCAGCTGGTCGTATTGCAACCGAGCGGCCTCCTCCAGATCCCCCTGCCGTTCAGCTTCTGCGATGGCGTGCCGAAGGTCTTTATCTTGCTGCAGCAACTGGCCCAGCTCCTCGAGCTGCGTTCGCTCCTTCTGCCAACGCTGGCGTAGAGCATCCAGGCGAGAGGACACCTCCAGACGTTGACGCTGGAGCTGAATTCGCTCCTCCTCCGGTGCCTGTTCCGCTGCCAGCAGAGCCAGTTCCACCCGACGCAGGTCGGCCTCGGCCTCTTCCACCACCTGTGGCTTGGAAGTAACCTCGATCTTCAGCTGAGCCGCCGCCTCGTCGATCAGATCGATCGCCTTATCCGGCAGGCAACGGTCGCTGATGTAGCGATCTGCGAGTCGATTAGCAGTCTGAATCGCCTCGTCGGTGATCGTGACGCCGTGGTGGAGCTCATAGCGCTCCCGAAGGCCGCGCAGGATCTCCAGGCTGAGTTCGAGATCCGGTTCCCGAATCAGCACCTGTTGAAAGCGACGGTTGAGGGCAGGGTCCTTTTCCACCGTTCGCCGGTACTCCTCCGGCGTAGTTGCGCCGATGCAGCGCAGATCCCCTCGCGCCAGGGCAGGTTTGAGCAGGCTGCCCGCATCCGTGCTACTGCGCTCGCTGCCCACCACGGTGTGAAGCTCGTCTATGAACAGCACCACCCCGGACTCCGAGCCGCTCACCTCCTCCAGCACGGAACGCAGGCGTTCCTCGAATTGACCGCGGAACTTCGCTCCGGCGATCAGAGCACCGAGATCGAGGGCAATCAGTCGGAGCCCCTGCAACGAGTCCGGCACCTCTCCGGCCACAATCCGCTGGGCCAGGAGCTCGGCGATCGCCGTCTTACCGACGCCGGGTTCCCCGATCAGCACCGGATTGTTCTTGCTGCGGCGGGATAGGACCTTGATCAGGTTGCGAATCTCGCTGTCGCGACCGATCACCGGATCGAGCGACCCCGCTTCAGCCTCCTCCGTGAGATCACGGCCGTAGGCCTCCAGTGCTGAAGGCTCACGCTCCAGTTCGGCCATGGGCTGGCTGGCGGGTTGGGGGGATGGCTGCACCAACGGCGTCGGCTCGGGTGCCTTGACGCGTGGGGCTGGGGTCGGAGCGACCGGAGGCTGGCGCAGCAGACTCTCCAGCCGATCAGCCGCCAAGCCCTGGGCTGCAAACAACTCGGCCCCGATCCGGGGATCAGCGCCAACGGCAACGATCAGCTGAGGCACATCGATCAAGCGATCGCCCCAGCGGCCGCGGACTTGATCGGAGGTCTCCAACAGCTGCTCTAGGTCCTCTCCGATGAACAACTGATCACCCCGCGCTGGTGGCTGATCCGCCAGCAAATCCTCCAAACGGTCAAGGAGATCATCCGAACGCAATGGCAGTGGATCGACCCAGCGCCGGAAGGCCGCATCGCTGAACAGCACCTGGATCAGATGCTCAACATCCAACTGATCATGGCGCCAGCGACGGGCCATGTCCTGACCAGCCAGCAGCAGCTCCCAGGCGGGATCGGAAAAGCGGTCAGGCTCGTGGGTGAGGCTGCCGCGGGAGGTGGGGGTGCCTGTCATGCAGCGGCGCGGGAGGACATCTCAATCAACTCCACCTTGTAGCCATCAGGGTCCGCCACGAAAGCGATCACCGTGGAGCCGTGTTTCATAGGTCCAGGCTCACGGACCACCCGACCTCCCTTACCGCTGATTGCGGCACAGGTGCTGCGGATGTCCTCCACCCCGAGGGCGATGTGGCCATAGGCATCTCCAAGCTCGTAAGAGCTCGTGTCCCAGTTGTGGGTGAGCTCCAGCACCGTCTGCTCCGACTCCGGCCCGTAACCGAGGAAAGCCAGGGTGAAACGCCCCGTGGGGTAGTCCTTGCGCCGCAGCAGCTGCATGCCAAGCACTTCTGTATAGAAAGCGATGGATTTGTCCAGATCCCCGACCCGGAGCATGGTGTGGAGCATCCGCATGGGGCTTGCTTCCCTGACGTGATCGTTCAACTATTCTGGCTGGGTGCCAACGGTCACAATTCGAGAGCAGGGGGCGACTCATAAGATCGCCAGGTTTATGCTCCGCCCAACGTGATCGATTCGCTCGACCTCGTCATCGACACCATCGTTGCCCGTGAGGTGCTCGATTCCCGCGGCAACCCCACTGTTGAAGCAGAAGTGCTGCTCGAAGGTGGTGCAATGGGTAGGGCCATCGTTCCCAGTGGCGCCAGCACCGGTGCCCACGAGGCCCATGAACTGCGGGACGGCGACGACCGTTATATGGGCAAAGGGGTCAGCCAGGCCGTCACCCATATCGAAGAGCGCATCGCGCCCACCCTGTGTGGGCTCTCCGCCCTGGATCAGGCCGCCGTGGATGCAGCGATGCTGGAACTGGATGGCAGCGACAACAAATCCAGCCTGGGTGCCAATGCGATTCTCGCGGTGAGCATGGCCACCGCTCGCGCTGCCGCCAACGGGCTAGGGCTGCCGCTTTACCGCTATCTGGGCGGACCGATGGCCAACTTGCTGCCGGTGCCGCTGATGAACGTGATCAACGGCGGCGCCCATGCCGCCAACAGCCTGGATTTCCAGGAGTTCATGCTGGTGCCCCACGGCGCTCCAAGCTTCCGCGAAGCCCTGCGCATGGGCACCGAGGTGTTCCACACCCTCAAGGGTCTGCTCAAGGCCAAGGGGATGAGCACCTCTGTAGGCGATGAAGGTGGCTTCGCCCCCGACCTGGGCAACGTGGAAGCCGGTAAAATCCTGGTGGAAGCGATCACCAAAGCCGGTTACAAGCCCGGTGAGCAGATCTCCCTGGCCCTGGATGTGGCCAGCACCGAATTCTTCGACAATGGCCGCTATGCCTTTGATGGCGGCAGCTACGACAGCGCTGAGATGGTCGCTCAGCTGGAGCAGCTGGTGGAGAAATTCCCGATCGTGTCGATCGAGGACGGCCTGGCGGAAGACGACTGGGAGGGCTGGAAGCTACTGACGGAGCGACTTGGCTCCATGGTGCAGTTGGTGGGTGATGACCTGTTCGTGACCAACACCAAACGCCTGCAGCAGGGCATCGACAACAGCACCGCCAATTCGATCCTGATAAAGGTGAACCAGATCGGTTCCCTTACCGAGACCCTTCAGGCCATCGACCTAGCTGGACGCTCCGGATACACCAGCGTAATCAGTCACCGCAGCGGTGAAACCGAAGACACCACCATCGCCGACCTGGCCGTCGCCATCCGCGCCGGACAGATCAAGACGGGTTCCCTCAGCCGCAGCGAGCGGGTTGCCAAGTACAACCAGTTGCTGCGCATTGAGGATGAACTGGGCGGCCAGGCGGTCTATGCAGGTGCCGTGGGCCAGGGTCCCCGCGGAAAGGCCTGATCCTCTGGCTCAAACCTCAGCGATTGGAGCCGGGCAATTGTTCCAATCGCTGATCCCGACGCATGCGCAACTGTATCCGGAACCAACCCATGCCCACCGGCATTGCGGCAGCAGCAGGAAGGAGTGCCCAGAGGGGCCGAACGCTGGCACCGACGATGGCAGCTGACAGTGCCAGGCAGCCCAGCAGCACCGACTGACCGATCGACTGCTGCGCCAAGGTGATCCGGCGGAATTGACGATCGGATTCACCCAGGCGCACCTGCAGCTGCAGATCACCCTGTTCCAGTCGCTCAAGACTCTCGTCCAGACGGCGCGGAAGAGCAGCAGCACGGCTGCTCAACGCTCCGACTTGACGTCCAAGTTCATTGAACAGGTCGCTGGAGCCGGATCCGCTCGAAGTCATCAGAGGAAGGAGGTAAGGCTTGGCAATCGCCACAAGGCTAAAAGCCGGATCGAGGCTGCGGCCGACACCCTCAAAGGTGGATAGAGCCCGCATCACAAAGATCAGCTCCACCGGCAGACGAAACGGCTGGCCGTACACCAGGTCGTAGAGGTCACTGGAAAGCTTGTCGATCACATTGCTGCTGAAGGGAGGGGTAAGAGCCTCTTTCAGCATCAGACGCACCAGCCGCCGCACCGGGCCCACATCAATCCCCGTAGCGATTACTCCCGCCGCTTGCATTTCCTCCACCAGCGCAGCGGAATCTCTTGCAGCAGCAGCCCGCACCATCGACCCGAGACGACGGCGCAGGCCATCCGACAGCAGCCCCATCATTCCGAAGTCGTAATAGATGAGTGCGCCATCACTGGCCACCGCCAGGTTGCCGGGGTGGGGGTCCGCATGGAAGAAGCCAAAGCGCACCAGCTGCTTGAGGTAACTAGCGGCCCCGATTTCCGCCACACCGGAGGGATCGATACCGGCCTCCAGCAGAGACTCCCGATCGTTAACCTTGATCCCCGGCAGATAGTCCAGGCAAAGCACCCGACGGGTGCTCTGCTCCCAGACCACCGCGGGAATACGGATGCGCTTGTCGTCGAGAAATTGCTGACGGAAGCGGGCCGCGTACTGCGCCTCGACCCTGAAATCCAGTTCCCGCAGCAGCACCCGCCGACACTCCCGTGCCATGGCTGGCCAGTCACGACCGCGCCCCCAGCCGGGGTGACGCTGCAGCACCGCCGCAACCTGCTGCATCACCTCCAGATCCAACCGGAACAACATGTCGAGGCCAGGCCGTTGGACTTTCAGCACCACCTGCCTGCCACTGCGCAGGCTGGCCCTGTGTACCTGGGCCAGAGACGCTGCCCCCAGAGGCACCGGATCAAGGTCAATCACCTCGGCACAACGGGGCCCAAGCTCCTCTTCCAGCACGGTCTGAACCTGCTCAAACGGGAAAGCGGGAACGCTGTCCTGGAGTGAGGCCAGTTCCGCCACCCAACCGGCCGGGAGAATGTCCGGGCGTGCCGAGAGCAACTGCCCCAGCTTGATGAAGGCCGAACCAAGCCGCAGCAGCTCAGCAGTCAGCCAGCGAGCCCGTAGTTGCTGCCGTGCAGCCCGAGTTTCAGGGGTCAGCCCCCCTCTGTAGGTCCAGGCCTGACTATCCCACCAAAGAAACAAAAGCAACGTAAGAACGGCGCGCCAGATGCGCAGCCCCCGCAGCATGCGGCCCATCAGGAGCGGGCCTCAAGGAGCCGATTGATCTCGTCCACGGAGGCGCGGAGTTGATCCACCACCTCCTGCGGCGAGCGACAGTTGGAATTGGTGGTGATTTCAGCGGACTCAAGCCCAGAGCTGGATGTCCGCGCTGCAGGGGCCTCAACCTGTTCCAGCCGTTCGGCTTCCGCCCGAACCTCGTCCTGGAACAGCTCCCATTCCTGACGGAGACGCTCTGGAGCGTCCTGAGCTAACACAGCAATCTCAGCAGCTACATCAGCCAGACCATGACCCAATCGGGCGCTGATCCTGCTGACGGTGGCACGGATGAATGCGTCCGAAGACCCCATGAGCGCCTCTAATACTTTGAAACTCTGGCAGATTCTTCGGGTAAACCGAGCTAGGGAGCTAGTGCAGGGATTGGCTGCATGGGTACAAAGAAATCGCTCTGATCATCGGTTGCCTCAGAAGTCGTTGCTTCAAGCAGTGGATCTCTGGAATTGAATCGGTGAAGCGATGGATCCACCAGAGATTCGATTAAGGCTGCTGGCACGGGCTGAGGATCCTGCGGCCAGAGTTGCTGAGGTTCCGCAATGTCCGGTGTCGTCCAATTGGAATTAAACGATGGCGCCTGCAGGGCCATTTCGTGCTTGCGGGCTAATTCCGCGTTACGACGGACTTGCTCCTCAGCCTCGACTCTGGCCAGGCGTTCCAACGCTTCTTTGGCTTCGATTGCGGCGACATCAACCGCCAGAGGGCTCTTGGTGCCGTTCGCTTGACGTAACGACGCCAATGATTCACCTGGGAATTGGAGACCAGCAAAAGTCTCCGGCTGACTCTGGGGCTCTGGATTCGTTTGCAGCGTGACCAGCCGATGGGTGATGCCGTAGCCCAAAGAAAAAGAACTACCCACCAGCAAGGGGCCTACCCAGAATCGCGGTTTGCGCTTCCTGGGCTCCTCAGCCTTGGTGTCGGTTGATTTGGAAAGATCACTCATCTGATTATTTTGACAGCTTTTACGAGCATCCCAGTTTGTACCGATCAAAACACCGGCGTGATCTTTATAGCAATCCCACCACTTCGGGATTGATTCACGCGAAGAGCAATCTCCACCGCACCACACGGACTGCGCTTATTCAACAGACATTGCCATATATCGCCAAGTCAGCCAAATAATCCAAAAGATGATTATAGCGGCCAACTTAGACACACAAACCAGAAAAGTTTCAGATCAAAGCGATACTATATATTCATAGCTCATTAAAGCGCAGCTAGTCCACCGAAACATCGTTTACATCGCAATGCGGATATCCATGGACTCAGGCATGAGGCCAGGTAGCCTCCGTCAAATGAAGTGGAAGCATATAAGCGAGAATACAACTATTACAGTCGCACAAAGCAAGACTTGGGTCTTGATCGATGTACCACCAGAGAACACGAAGACAGGCAGGAGCTATCAGTGTTCAGCACCGATAGCCGCGCATCTGCAAAAAGTTAGAAATATCTCCAAATTCACGAAACCTGATGACTTGATCTTTGTCAATCAATTGCGTGGAAAACCATTCAGTGAAAGGATATGGAAAGATTGTCTTTGCGAGATGCTAGTCGAAGCACGACTTGCAGATTGGGCGCCAGACGATTCAAATAATGCACGTAAAGTCAAAGTACACTCAGGAAAAAATCTCACTTGATACTCCTTCAGATATACACACATCACGTTCAGGCTAAATACGGGAACTCCAATCCCTGTTATCGCCTCTAATTGCAATACATCTATGAAATACATCGAAGATCACTATTACCACTACCGCACGGCGGAGCAAACAGACGCACTTGGCAAGGGGAGAAAGATATTGCCAAGAGCCAAAGAGCAATTGGGATGGGTCGACGAACTCTTCACCGCAGAGACAACCTCTGTGTAAATGCCAGTTATTGATACTGGTCACGCTGCCAAGGACCAGGGCCTAGCTCTAAGCCGCGAATACATACCAGCAAATATTCGTATGGATACATCTGTGAGACGAACTCATCTCCGATGGTCACCTTTTCCGGGCAATATGCAATTTCTGGAAATGTGCATTGTCTGCCACTGCAGTCAATGCAGACGAAAAGGTCCAGTATCTGCTTGACCTGGCCATGTCTGCATCAAGTGTTGGAAGCGACCTCGCGATAAGCAGTGCGATGGCTACGTCAGCTGCTGCCACATGCAGCTCGACTTGGCCGCCGTTGCCATCCTTGGCGCATGCTCAAGAACTTAAAGCAAGGCTTAGGTATCGGGATTGGAGTCGCCGCTGGAATAACCCTTTTGGTTTGGGAGCGGCTTGCTTAAGAGAGCTACCTCTCAGATTCCAGGGGGCGACCTACAATCCAAGCTCAACGACCTTGAAATCAAAGACAATTGCCCCGGTCTGGGAGCACGATGTCGCAGCTTTGATCAAAGAGTCAAAGACTCGATCGAAGGGTTTTTGGCATCCAGCCAAGATCTGGGGTGGATCAAGCCGTTGCTGGATTAATCAGGGGCTTTATCCGGAGTTTCCGTCCGCTCTCGAATGAGGTCGGCCAGCATCTCCAGCTTGGCGTTCTCTGATTCCGAGGCACGACTAGCCATCCAGGCGCTGGCGACTTTCTGCTGCATAACCTGCTGTGACAAAGCCAGAGCCGTCTCTCTGAGCTGCTCGATGTCCCGGCAGTCCTTGATGAACCGCGTCAAGCGCTCTGCTTCAAAGCTCTGCTCAAGGCGGCGTTCCAAAGGGTCGATACTCATCTTGGATGGTTAGCTGGTAAATCAGAAGTACTCGCTGGCATTGGCAGTGAGGTTGCCAGCAGCAGAGCGATGGCGATGTCCGCTGCAGTCACCACTAGCTCGGTCTGAAGGCTCATCCTTTTGCTGCCGCCGTCGTGATCTTGTAGATGTTCAGAGCGAAGAGAGCCATGCCGGAGCTGAGGAAAAGCAAAAGCAGGTCTTGCGTGCCGAAGGCCATCAGATTGCGTTACAAAACTTTGTGAAGTAATGTAATGGAGTCGCAGAGCTGCGGCGCGCTCTCTCTTGTTTCTTTTAAGGCGCAAGACAGAAATGAAGACGTTCCAGCAGGGGGTGAGAGCCCTGCTTTTTAATGCCATGACCTACCCGTTCGGCGCCACAAAGACTGATCTCGAGAAAGCCTTCCGTCTCCCTGCTGTTTCCACCTCGGAGACCAAGCAGGAGCTGGAGCCACTGGAGTTCAGCGAATCAGAGCTGGCCACGGTTCTCTTTGAGCATCCAGACGTCTGAAATCAGCATGTTCGGTCCATTGGCGGTTTTCACCATCACGGGCAGGTCAGTTGGCTGGCGATGGTTTCTACATCTTCAATCAACCTCGAATGTCTACCGAAGTTCGCAACTGGGACCTTGTCGCAAAGGCGATGGAAGCAGCTGGTGCCACATCAAGTCAGATGTATGTCCGCGCCAAAGCATTGGCACAAGGCAAGCTCGATCCAATGCCCACAAGCTTCCCTGAAGCTCCTTACAGCATTTCCGCTGTAGCTTGCTGATTTTGGTTCTGACCCGGTTCGTTCGGGTCGAGACGAGTCTTGGCCAATGTCAATCAAGGACCAATCCACTCACCCACCACCGGAGAAACCCGATGGTGAGGGCTGGTTGGCCAATGCCGACCTGCAGAAGATCGTGCAGTTCAAACCTGATACGCCAACGGCCAATGGGCAGTGGGTGATTCTGCGGACGTTTCACTGGCGGCCGCCGGATTACCCAATTCCGCAAACGCGCAGGCGGATGCTCCGGCACAACGCTATAGAGGCCTGGCAGACGATGCTCAAAACAGGCTGGCGGAAGTGCTCACCACCAATACGTTGAGCCGCTCATTCGCTTTTGGTACGCCGTCCTCACATTCGGTCGACTTTGCCTCCAAGGCAATGCGCCTTAATGCCGATGGTTTTGTGCCCTCAAGGTACACAAACTGAGTTCACTGAGATCGGAGGCGTTCATGAGAGACGACGGTCCAACCGAGCAGATCCGAGAAGCAGACTGACTTTCTGGCCCCTGCTCCAACAGTCTCAAAAATGACCTGGGTTGGTCCTTTGGTAGGCACGCACTGGTCCGCCACGCCATTCGACGCTCCGCTTGCACCGCCAGAGGTGCCCTAGGAGAAAACGACCCATTCCCTAGAGCAATGGCCCCAGGGCGCCTCTAGCCAGAAGCTTCGACCATCTCTCTCTTCAGTAGTGATGGGTTGAACCATGCACAAGCGAGCGAGCTAGGCCGTCTTTCCACCGGGAAGGGCGGCCTTCCTCTTGGTGAACGTCAATGGCTCAGATGTTGAGTTGCCCAGAGCAACGGCTCTTGCCACATCTGATACGTGGAGCGCTCCAGTCGACCTGTATAGTTGTTTACGTTTCTTAACAGAACTATGGACACCAAGTTCGGCTTCTCTTCTTTCGCAGAAACCTGGAATGGTCGCCTCGCCATGATGGGGTTCATCATTGGCCTCGGCACTGAGCTTCTGACTGGCCAGGGCATCCTCTCTCAAATCGGAATCGGTTGATGCCCAGAGAGGAAGTTGACGTCTGGGTGCCCGAGACACGTTTCGGATACTTCAGGCTCTTCTACTTCGGCATGTTCATGGGAGCCGTTTGCGTTGGCGCTAACAGCGCACTCGGCTCCCTATGGACAGCTATTGCTCAGTCGTCGATAACTTTCTGAGCGATAGCTGCATACGCTCAAAAGTTGAGTTGTCCTGAGAGCTACATCACAACAGAGATGAAAGATGAACTCAAATCCATTAGCCGCTGCTCAGCATTCAACGAATGATTTTCTACGAAACGGCGTACAATATTATGCTGTTTTCGTTTCAAGCGTTCTGTCCCTCTAACTATCTGGGGGTAACAGGCTTACCAAATCATGCTTGACATAGCATGATCAGCACAAAGTTTAGAAAAATGTTTTTGAGCAGGAACTTATGCAACGTGATCGGCAGCCCGAGATCATGGATCAGCCCGGGCTTAAGACTGAAGATCATGATAGAGCCTTAAAAGGTCTAAAACGAATAAATCGAATTAGTCGTTGCATTCCAGGTCTCTTTCGTTATTTTGAAACTCTCGCAGGTGATAACCCTTCCACTCAGCTGAATGTACTCGAGCTGGCTTGCGGAGGTGGCGATACGGCAATTGAGCTGGCTGCAATTGCCCGAAGACGCAAATTAAATTTGTCGATCAAAGCTTGTGATTTCAATCCGGAAGCCGTACGTATCGCACGCCGCAACGTGGCCAGTTCAAAAAGCAGTGTTGAAGTTTTTGTTGCGAATGCACTTGAGCCATCAGAATTCGAACAATTTGACGTGGTGTACTGCACACTTTTCGTTCACCATCTTGATCCTCCTGATGTTGTTCGACTGCTGAAAGCTATGTCATCCAAGGCTCGTCATCTCGTCATTGTCGATGATCTGATACGAAGCCGTCTGGGGTATTTATTAGCCTGGATCGGTACGAGACTACTTAGCGGATCCTGGGTGGTTCATCACGATGGACCTTTGTCCGTAAAGGCTGCCTTCACTCCTACTGAAATTCTTGACCTCGCATCTCAGGCTGGTTTGAGCAATTGTGTAATGGAACGCACCTGGCCTGAACGCTATCGGCTCAGCTGGAGACCACACTGATATGCAGAAAAGTTGGGATGTAATAGTGATCGGTGCGGGGGTTGCCGGTGGTCTTGCAGCCTTTGATTGTGCACGTCGTGGCCTGCGGGTTTTACTTGTTGAAAAAAGATCCTTTCCCCGCTGGAAGGTCTGTGGTTGTTGCTTTAACGCCAATGCCTTGGCTGCACTAACTGCCGCAGGTCTCCCTGACTTAATTTCCGATCAAGGCGCTGTGCCCCTTGACCAACTCCGTATTGGCTGGAATGGCATGGCCCTCAACCTAAGGTTGCCAGCGGGATGGGCACTCTCGCGCGAGCGCTTTGATCAAGCTTTGGTCAACGCGGCAGAGACTGCTGGTGCGACAGTGCGATTCGAAACTAGTGCTGTTCTCCAGGAGACTTCTACAGCGGGACGAATGGTGCAATTACGACCACCTGGTGGTGCTCCAGTGCAACGGATAAAGGCCCGTGTAGTGCTTATCGCTGCCGGTCTGCAGCACCAGGTGCTTGCCCATTTCCATGAGGCCAGCTCTAAGAGCACTCCAAAATCGAGGATTGGGGCAGGCTCTTTTATCAGTGATGACTCCAGCTCTTACGAATTCGGGGCCATTCACATGGCCATTGGCCGGCATGGGTACGTCGGCTTGGTCCGACGTGAGGATGGTGCTCTCAACATGGCTGCTGCTTTCGACCGCGACGTGATCAAGGGAGATGGCGGTGTAGCTCGTGCGGCAGAAGTGGTTCTCAATCAAGCGGGCTTTGCCTTGCCTCAAAACCTGGAGTCGTCTCGTTGGCAATTAACTTCCGCGCTGACTCGTCGTGCCGGACTTTTTTCTGGACATCGCTTTTTTTTGCTTGGTGACTCCTCCGGTTATGTAGAACCTTTCACCGGTGAGGGCATGGCTTGGGCTCTTGCCGCTGGGGCTGCGGTTGCTCCTTTTGTTGAGGAAGCTCAGGGTGAGTGGACAAAGGATCTCGAGCAACGGTGGCGAAGGAGACTGGTTGATCTGACTATCAGTCGTCAGCGTCTTTGCCGTCTGTTGTCGACCTTGTTACGACAACCGCTTACGACAAAGGCGTTGTTCAGCCTCGGGTGCCAATGGCCTGCAATACCTCAGCGCATCATCATCAGACTCAATCAGGTTTCCCCATCTATGAAGAGTTCCTGATCCGTGCCTCTCATTCTCCACGGCATTGGCACAGCAGTACCAAAGCAGCGCCTAAGCCAGGTAGAGGCGGTGCAAGTGGCGTATCGAATCAATGCAAAAAGCCCTGAGCAGGCAAGGTTGATGTCTCGGATTTATCAGAAAACCAATGTGCTCAATCGTGGAAGTGTGCTCCTCGAGAATGATGTAGAACTTGGCACAGGCCAGAATCGTCTCAGTTTCTACGGCTCAGAAAGCCCGAGTACTGCTGAAAGGATGCAGGCTTTTGGAGATCACGCTGGTCGACTGGCTCTTGAGGCCTCTTTAAAGGCGATAAGCGATGGCAACATTTCATCAGGAGCTATCACTCACCTTGTGACGGTCAGTTGCACAGGTTTTCAGTCACCTGGTGTTGATCTGTTTTTGATTGAAAAGCTTGGGCTCTCGCCAAGTGTTCAGCGGACACATATTGGATTCATGGGATGCCACGGTGCACTAAATGGATTGCGTGTTGCCCACGCATTTGCAGAGATGGATCCCAAGGCCGTTGTTCTGCTCTGTGCTGTTGAGCTTTGCAGTCTCCATATGGCATATGGCTGGCACCCAGAAAGGGTCGTTGCAAATGCTTTATTTGCCGATGGAGCGGCTGCCGTTGTTGCTTCCTCCAATCCGTCTCATCTCCATCAGTCCCTAGTGATGCAACGCAGTGGCTCGATGGTGATTCCTAAAAGTTCAGATCTCATGCACTGGGAGATTGGTGATCACGGTTTTGCAATGGGTTTGTCGCCCCTTGTTCCTGAAACGGTTGGGACTGCTCTACTGCCCTGGTTGCGAAATTGGCTAAAGGATCAGACTATTGACCTTGAAGAGGTGAAAAGCTGGGCAATACACCCAGGTGGTCCCAAGATTCTCTCGGTCTGTTCAGAGGTTCTTTCGCTGGACCCGAACCATCTACTCGAATCCAGAGATGTTCTACGTGAGCACGGCAATATGTCATCGGCAACAATCCTTTTCATTCTTGAGCGGGTTCGTCGGCGCACAATAGTTGGCCCATGCCTTGCACTTGCATTTGGCCCTGGCCTAAGTGCTGAAGTTGCGCTTTTTGAAAAATTGCCAGCACTTGCTACTAACTGATACTGAGAGTCAACCGCTCAGAAGTTGAGTTGACCTGAAAGCCAAAGCTCGCGCCACGTCGCAGCGGGAGAAGAGCTCAACGCCATAAAGCAAGTCGTAAAGATGGCTCCGGTTGTCAAGCCAACTCCCATCATGATCAACGCCGTAAGTCCCTGCTCATAAGTCAGAGGACGGTTGTCGATAAAACGGCGCTTTGCCATTGGCTGGAACTCTCTTCTTACGTTATGCACCTCGAACTGGCAGTGCATCAACAGACCATTGCACTCAGCAACAAAGTGCTCCCTCGACTTGGGGGACTTATGGGAAAAAACGTGGCCAGCGTCCCGTAAGTCAGTCGTCTTGCATCCGGGCTGATTGCGCCTGGATTGCCTGGAGCCCAAACGAGGGGCTCTCGTCTGATTGGACGATGGCGAGACCCATGGCCTTGTAGCCCTCACGCAGTTCCTTGCTGAGACGCGCGAGCACCTTCAAATCGCCATCGGCCAAAGCCTCTAGCTGTGCCTGAACGAGTAGACGCTGGCATAATTCCAGCGATTTGCGAGCGCTGTTCTGTGGCTCATATCCGCGTTCAAGCCTGATGTCTTCAGCGTCCTGAACGTCGCGATATGCAGCTGATCGGCTGATGCCGCAGCGTCTCCGCAAATATGCAACGACCGCATAGGCAGGCGCGCCCAGGTCAAGCAGATCAACAGCAGTGTCGAGGGCTTCCTGCCGCTCGTCGTCGGTTCTTCGGTTGCCGCTCATTTGGCAACCACTCCAAGTAAGCCAGCTCCGTTGAATTCAAATGCGAGTTGCCTTGTGCCTGCTTCAGTCCGAGGCGTGACGAAGTCCGCTAGCCCTCGTTTTGTGGGGTCTGCACACCAGAGCGGGATGTCGTCCAGCCAGCTTTCACAGATGTTTCCGTCTTCGTCTCGCTCCTCCTTCAAGAACTCATGGAGAGCAAACCGGGATCCATCCGGAGCAATCGCCTCCATCGTTCTGAGCAATGCATCTGGACCTGGGTTGCCAAGCAGTGTTTCGGCAGGTCTCCCATTCCACACTTCGCAGACCAAGCAGTGCTCCAGAAGCTTTCCGCTTGGGCGGCAACGTCCAGGATTACGCCTAAAAGGTCCCTGTCGCACCAGTGGACTCTGCCGTCATCCATGGTCACTCTTGCGTTGCACCAGTAGAAGTCGGAATGCTGTTGACGGCTCAGCTCGCTGCGGTCTCTCAGATCTATGCCAATCGTGAGCCGAACCTCAGCAGGAACCGCTGGGTCAGCGTTGGCGTGTGCCTCGAATGAGCGGATGTATTGGCTGGCAAGAAGCCGGTACTCGAGAACCTGCAGGTCCTCGCCCCATCCGCCTTGAATGCCACAGAATTCCGACAACGTCCGGATTTCTTCTGCTGGCACCGACGTGCTGCACTTGCCGCAGAGGGTGATTTCCACCGTGTGGGGCTTCTCGCATCGCGAGGCACATGGGAGACCACTCTGGTTTCTGGTGACGCTGTTGTGGCCTTGGTTATCGCTTGTCATCTGTCTCTCTTTGTCGTATCGGTTTATTCGCGTCCTTCTTGGACTCTCCCATCATGGACGAGTTCTCCACAATTCAAGACGTGAAGTAGAATCAAATCCTGATGGGCTTTTCTCTAAGTTTTCTCTACGCTCTTTTTACAGCCTTTTGGGAGATCGGCACCTGGCTCAGCTGAAGCGGTTCACCAAGGGCTGTCCGATGTGTGACGTAGGAAGCCAGTCCGACTCCATGCTCGTCAGGCCAAATGTTGGTCCTTTCCGTCACCGGGCGATCCCAGTCATAGAACCTGTGACGTAAGCCGTCGTGGGCAATCGCTCAAGGTTCTGAGCCACCCGGTGGATGTCGAACTGAGAGTGGAGAGCCGTATCGAAGAACGTCTTCGCAAGCTTGGCGACACGTTCGATGTCAGCAGCCAACTTGGCGTCAACCCAGTACACGTATCCCTTCTGAGCTGTGGCATTGGGGGCAGCTTCTTTTGACCGGCGGCAGGCAAAGCCAAGCGTCAGCTCAACAGGAGCATTCCCATATGGGTCGGGGTCGGTATCAAAGCGGAGAGCCGTGACGAAGAGACCCAAAGGCAGCTCAGTGCCATCAGCGTCAAGCTCCGTCTTTGCGTGGAACTCGGCTAATGCCAGGACCGCGTCAGTCGGATTGGGCAATTCGAAGGCGCTTTGCAGGTGTATCTCCACACCACTCACCTCGACCCCGTTTGTCTCGTGGTAACGGCTTTTGAACGAGGCATGAGCCTCAGCGAAATTTTTGGTTTGAACTGTCATTTTCGTTTCTCGTTTATCTGGTTTCTTAATCTGGGCTCAGGCGAGCGCGATTCGGTTTTGCTTGAAGAGACTGCTTCCTGTGCAGTCCACGGCAGTCACGTCAATGGCGTCACGCACCATGTCGAGGAATGCCTGTGAGGGTCTCCCAGTGAAAGCTCGCTTTGTTCGCGGAGCCACCGCTTGCTGACGAGGATTTCTGGATCGTTGAACAGCAATCCGCTCGTGGCCACCGTTATGACGAGCGCCAGTGTCGTGAAGGGTCGCTGGATTGGCCATGATCGAGGCCGCGTAATAGAAGGGCGTATTGAGGCATGCCATAGAGGCTTGATGTCATTTGCATGGGACTCTCCCATTGTCTACGAGTTCTCCACGTTTGTCATCGTTGAATGGTCTCTTTATTTGACCAGACTTTTCTCTACACTTTCTCTACACTAGACTGAGACCATTAGAATCCAGTCAGGCATTAGATTTGAATAGCAGCCTAGCAACCGTTGACGCCCTTGTCTCGCTGGTGAAAAGCCAGTCCCTTTCTGGCACAACGCTTGAGATCTCTACGCTCTCCATCAGCGTGGCTGAAGCATCAGCCTCTCTCGACAAACCAACGATGGACACCTGTCGTGAGCAGCTTGAGGCCCTGGGCATTGGCAGCAAGGTGTTCAGCAAACTCAAGATCATTGGAGAGAAGCTGCTGCAGTTGAACGAGGACGAGCGTGGAGAACTCGTGAAACGTCTGCCTCCTTCCTACGGAACCGTCCACGTCCTCTGCCGGCTCAAGCCTCAGGAACTACTGACCGCTGCCAAAACAGGAGCCATCAGCAAAAGCCTGTCGATCAGGGCAGCAACGGCCTACGTCAAGCAAGTGCGCTTCCCAAAAGTTGCCGCGACTGAAGCCAGCGGGAACGTCCGGTGGAGCCTGAGGAACGAGCATATTTTCAGCATCTACAGGCCTGAAGAGAAATCCCTCGAACCTGACCAACGGCTTGCACTGGAGAAGGCTCTGTCGGAGGTTTGCCAGGAGTTTGGAGTTGAGGTCCGGCCAGCAACGGCACCATCAGCCAACGATCTGAAGAGAGAGGCCAGAGCTGAGCGAGAGTATTACTGGAGGCAGCTACTGGAGCGCAACTTGAGCAGCGAGTGGTTTTTTGCGAGGCCTGAAGAGGTCCGAAAGCAGTTCAACCTCAAGGCGGTGCACGAACTCCATAACGCGCCACTCCGTACCTTCACTGGCTTCATGCACAGGGGCGACGGGGGCAAAGCCACCTTCTGGGAAAAGCACGGCCAGAACTACGTGGCGAAGGTCCACATGGAAATGGAGAAGACCGAAGACCATGCCCAGCGCTACAACCTCAAACGACGCCTGGAGGAAATACTTGGCGATCGAACCGAGCTGGCGATCTGGAGAAACCGCATGTTAAGAGACTACGGATACTCATAAATTAAAATATTTTTAGATTTATTCGTAACTTAATAAACTAATTTATGCGGAGCTCTGCGTGCTGACGGACACAGGCGTCGCGAATTTCTACGCAGCCTCATGTTGACGCCAGTAAAGTCGCGGAATTAGCTTTAGAGGCCAGCTCGTGGACTGAATGGCGGATTTAAGCGTTGCTGAGGGGCTCGAAAAGCATTGGGATTCAACGGAGGTTCCAATACAGCCAGAGCCATTCCCTGTGAACTTCTTTGGGAATCTGTCCAATACAAGAGATGGCCTCAAGGCTGAGGAGAAGCGGGCAATCATCGAGAAGAGCACCGATGAAATCAACGTCATTTGTGCAGTGAGAGGAGCTGGGAAGCTCAAGCTCATGTACAACCTGGCTCAAATCAAGAAGCAGTACGTCAAGGAAGGAACCAACGATGGTCTGGGCAAGTGGCTGAAGTTCCTTGAAGGTGGCTACATCGGGATCAGCAAGGATGTTGCCCGCGAGCTTGTCTCCGCCTGGGAAAACCTCTACGGCAAGCCAGACGCACCGGTCATTCCTGGCTGGGTTGTCGACAGCTGGAGCTCCAGAACCAATCAGCTCGTGGCCAACTTTGGTGACGAAGCCAAGGTGAAAGCTGCCGTAGATATGCAGCAGAACTGGCTCACATCAACAACGGCAGAACGGAAGGAGAAAGGCTACGTCCGTTACACCGACGCAACTGCACGCCGCCATCGAGATGACAAGCCTCTGATCAAAGAACGCAAGACGAAGACGAAAGAACAACAAGCGCTTCAAGAGGTGCGCAATGAATCCTTGAAATTCATCAAAGAATCGAATAAAGAAGGGGAAGCGGCAC
>QCSJ01000023.1 GCA_003211535.1 Synechococcus sp. AG-670-A05
ACATTAACAATCTTGGTCGGTATCGCGGGGGGGTGTTTGCATCAGCTGAAATCCCTTGTATTGCGTTGTTTCTTAGGGATTTCTTCGGGTTGCCCGGAGCGGCGTCGTCTACATCCACAATGGGCACCTCATTCGGGTCTCTCAATGTCCGCAGAAGTGCTCGAGCAACCGGTACTTGGCTCCAGGCGTTTGTCGAATTACCTCGTTGCCGCGGCCGTCAGCATCGGCGGACTCGGCTTCCTCCTGGCTTCACTCTCCAGCTATGTCGGGCGAGACCTGCTGCCGATCGGCCATCCCGCGGCGCTGATTTTTGTCCCCCAAGGTCTGGTAATGGGGCTCTACAGCATCGCTGCTGCGTTGCTGGCAACCTACCTTTGGTATGTGATAGCTGTGGATGTCGGCGGCGGTAGTAACCGTTTCGACAAGGCTGCTGGTGTGGTCACCGTCAGCCGTCGCGGGTTCCGTAAGCCGGTTCTGGTGGAGATTCCGCTCAAGGATGTGAAGGCCGTGAAGGTAGAGGTCCGCGATGGTTTCAATGCCCGGCGCCGCGTCGCCTTGCGTATCCAGGGCCGGCGAGACATGCCCCTGACCCGCGTAGGTGAGCCCCTGCCCTTATCGCAGTTGGAGCAGGACGGTGCTGAATTGGCCCGTTTCCTCGGTGTCAACCTCGAAGGTCTCTGAATTCATGCGGCGTCTGGTTCTCTGGTCTCTCCTGCTCTTATTGCCGCTGGTGGTGAGTTGCAGCCCCTCCCCCCGCGCTGCGGTGGCGCATGGTTGCGCAGATGCGGAAGCCGCCTGCCTGCAGGGCAAGGCCACCGTGGTGATGAGCACCAGTCGAGGGGAGATCACCATCGAGGTGGATGGCGATGCCGCTCCTCTCACGGCCGGCAACTTCGTTGATCTTGTGCGTCGCGGCACGTACGACGGCACTATGTTTCACCGTGTGGTTCGCGAACCGGTTCCATTCGTAGTTCAGGGCGGTGATCCCCAGTCCAGTGATCGCTCCGTTCCGCTCAGTCAGCTCGGAATCGGCAACTTTGTAGATCCTTCAACGGGTCTGGCCAGGATGATTCCGCTGGAGCTGAGCTTCACCGGTGAAGATGCGCCCCGCTACGGTCGCGTGAGCAACAACCCAAGCGAGCTCCAGGATCTGAGGCTCACCCATGAGCGTGGAGCCGTTGCCATGGCTCGCTCCCAGGAACCTGATTCCGCCAGCGCGCAGTTCTATATCGCCCTGCGTCCACTGCCGGAGCTAGATGGCCGCTATGCCGTTTTCGGTCGAGTGGTGAATGGCCTGGAGTTGGTGGACACGATCGAACAGGGTGATCGCATCCAGACGGCCCGTCTGAAGGACTGAGCTCAGGCGGGCACCCGGTTTTCGCTGGGTGACACCTTCAGTAGTTCGGTGTTCACGCCCGAAGCCCGCTCCAAAGCCACCTTGCCGGTGCGGGCGATTTCAAGAATGCCGAACGGTGCCATCAGCCGTTCTAGGGCCACCAACTTTCCGGGATCTCCCACCACTTCCAGGGTGAGAGCTTCATCGGCCACATCCACCACTTTCGCTCGGAACACCTGCACCAGGTCAAAGACCGCGCTGCGGGTTTCGGCGGGGGCGGAGACCTTCAGAAGCATCAGTTCCCGTTCCACGGCGGGCCGCTGAGTTAGATCCAGGACCTGCAGCACGTTCACCAGCTTGTCCAGCTGTTTGGTCATCTGCTGAAGGGTCTTGTCATCCCCTTCCACCACCATGGTCAGGCGCGACTGGCGTTCCGCCTCGGCTGGACCCACCGCCAGGCTGTCGATGTTGAAGCCGCGGCGGGCGAACAGTCCTGCGATCCGACTGAGTGCGCCGGATTCGTCCTCCACCAGCACCGAAAGGGTGTGTTTCATCGCTGCTGGTCGTTCCCTGCCGATC
Organism: Synechococcus sp. AG-670-A05; assembly: GCA_003211535.1. Taxonomy (GTDB): domain Bacteria; phylum Cyanobacteriota; class Cyanobacteriia; order PCC-6307; family Cyanobiaceae; genus Parasynechococcus. The sequence continues at coordinate 1,916 of QCSJ01000023.1, forward strand.
TCACACACCCAAGTTACGGTCCAGCCACGGCAGCACCACCGCAAGGACCTGATCCGGCCGTTCGTCATGGGGACAGTGGCCGCAGGCATCGATCACCTGAAGCTCGGAGTTCGGCCGGCGGGCATGGATTTGTCGGGCGATGCTCAGGGGCACGAAGCGATCCTGCCGACCCCAAATCAGCATTAGTGGGCGTTGAAGTTGTTTCAGTAGGGCTGGGGCCGTTGCCCCTCGCGGTCGCAGGGCCATGCCCAGGCTCATGGCCCGAAGCGCTCGGGCCGCGGTGGGACGACGCGCTGGTCGGGCAATCAGCTGCAGCAGCTCCTGGTCTGAAGCGATCGATTGGTGGTATGCCCCCTGAAGTCCCGACCTGAGCAGACCGGTGCGGGCGAATAGGGTCAGTAGCAGCTCCAGTGGAAGCAGCCGCAGGACCAGGCCCAGCAAACGCCGCTGCCAGCGACGTCGCCAGGGCGATCGCCGTAGTGGGATTGGCTGGATCAAGGCCGGGTCCGGCAACGGGGCTGCCACCACAGCGCGAATCAGCTCCGGTTGGAGCACGGCGGCGGTCAGGGCCGTAAGGGCCCCAAGGGAATTGCCCATCAGCACGGCGGGCCGCTGCACCACCTGCTCGATAAAGGCGTTCACTTGCCGTCCCCAGACGCGGTTGTCAAGAGGAATCCTTGGCTGGTCGGAGGCTCCGAATCCCAACAGGTCGAGGCTGAACACCCGCCAGCCCGCGTTTGCCAACCGTGGGGCCGTTCGGCGCCAGTGGCCGCTGGCCGCTCCGAAACCATGGAGCAACAGGATGGCCGGACCCTGCTCAGGACCCAGGACGCGCCAGTGGCAGGACCAGCCGTTCCAGCGCCAGAGGGCCTGGTCACCCCAGGCGGCAGTCTGGTGAGAAGTGGTGGTCAAAGCTCTGGATAATCCGAATCCTCACTATCGCGAGGGGGCGGCTGAGCTGCTGCTCGGGGGCGGCTTCTTCCGTCGCGACTCCCGTCCGGCCCGGGATTGTTCGGTGCTGCTGGCCTGGCACCAAGCCAGCGCAACAACCCGTGCGCATTCTCTCCAGTGGCTTGATCTGATGGCCGGATGTGGCATCCGGGGGCTGCGCTGGGGGCTGGAGGCTGCTTCAGCCAGTCCGGTGCCAGCGGAGATCCTGGTGAACGATGCCGATGGAGATCGACGGCCCCTGTTGGATCACAACCTCAGGTCTGTGGCGGCGGCAACCTGCAGCAGCGTTTCTGCAGAACGGTTGTTGTGTGAGGCCCAGCTCGAGGGGCGGCGCTTTGATCTAATCGATCTGGATGCTTCTGGCCATCCCGGTGCCCTGATCCAGCCATCTCTGCAGGTTCTAGCCCCCGATGGAATTCTTGTGCTGGCCAGCACAGATGGTCGTTCTCCCACTGGACATGACCGGCCTGGGGCGATCCGCAGCTTCGGAGCAGCGGCGCGGGCCCATCCCGCCAGCTGGGAGCTGGCCCTGAGGCAACAGCTGGGGTTGCTGGCCCGACAGGCGTGGTTGCTGGGCCGTGGAATCCAGCCGCTACTTAGTTTCAGCAATGGCCGCACCTTCCGTCTGGCGATTCGTCTGACCCGCCAACTCCAGGCCGGTGAGGAATCACAACTGGGGTTGCTGGCCCGTTGCGCGGCCTGTGGGTCGCAACAACGCCAGCCGCTGTTGTATCTGCGCAACTGGCCCCCTTGCCACTGTCCTCCGGAGCAGGGGCGATGGGCCATCAGCGGACCGCTCTGGCTGGGCCCGTTGCAGCAGATCGACCTGCTCGAGGAGCTGATGGCCAGTCACGTGCCAGTGGCCCCAGCCACTCGGCGGCTGTTGCAGCGGCTCCAGGCCGACCCTGGGGGGTTGGGCTGCGTCTGGTCTACGGCTGAGTTGGCCCGTCGTTGCGGATCCGGTCCGCCAACGCTGCAACGCCTTGTCGCAGCCCTTCAAGCCAAGGGACATCAGGCGTGGCCCAGTGGTGTGATGGCAGGTCAGGTGCGCACCGATGCGGATCTTCCCGAGCTGTTACAGATTTGCTCCAACCTTCGCCGTGAAGGGCCTTTAATAGACAGTTCAACGATATGACGACAGCATGGCTTCGGAGATTTTCGGCATAGCAGCCATTTTTTGGGTGTTGATTCCTGTTGGTCTGGCCGGTGGCGCTCTTTTGCTGAAGCTTCAGGGAGACTGATTCTCCTCTAGTGACGCGAGCCACTTAGGCTCCACAACTTCTGAGTAAGGGCCCCATGCTGGTTTTGGTGTTGGGTGGCACGGGCACCCTCGGTCGACAGATAGCTCGCCGTGCCCTTGACGCGGGACACGACGTTCGCTGCATGGTTCGAACCCCCAGAAAAGCGTCATTTCTCCAGGAGTGGGGCTGTGAGCTGACACGTGGCGATCTGCTTGAGCCTGACAGTCTCGATTACGCCCTCGATGGCGTGGACGCTGTGATCGATTCATCCACCAGCAGACCTACCGATCCGATCAGTGTTTACGAAACGGACTGGGATGGAAAGCTCAATCTCTTGCGGGCCTGCGAGCGGGCCGATGTCAAACGCTTAGTCTTTCTCTCTCTTTTAGGAGCACACAGCTACCGCTCGGTGCCGTTGATGGACATCAAGGCCTGCACCGAGAACCTGCTGGAGTCGTCGGATTTCGACTACACAATCCTCCAGGGTGCAGCGTTCATGCAGGGGGTGATTAGTCAGTTCGCGATTCCGGTGCTGGAAAGCCAAACGGTGTGGGTCAGCGGCAGTCCGACGGCGATCGCTTATATGAATTCCCAGGACATGGCGCGATTCGCCGTTGCCGCCCTGGAGCGGCAGGAGACCATTCGCGGGACATATCCGGTTGTGGGTCCGAAGGCATGGAACACCGGTGAATTGGTGCAGCTTTGTGAGCGCTGTAGCGGCAAGACGGCCCGGGTGTTCCGGGTGCAGCCGTTCCTGATCAAGTTGATGCAGGGCTTGGCGTCCTTCTTCGAGCCGGCTGTGAACGTGGCGGAGCGTCTCGCCTTCGCGGAGGTGACAGGGGGAGGCCAGGCGTTGGACGCTTCGATGGACAACAGCTACGCCGCTTTCGGTCTGAACGCTTCGGAGACCACCGATATGGAGAGTTACATCAGCGAGTACTACGACACAATCCTCAAGCGGCTGCGGGAGATGGAGGCCGATCTCGACAAGGACGCCAAGAAGAAGCTGCCGTTCTGAACACCCTTGTGTTTGTTTAGTTCTTTTGTACTATTAAGAGGCTAGGGTTGGTTCGATGGCAGTTGCACAGTTGAAGAACCTGCAGCGCCGGCTGCAGTTGCTCTCCGATGAAGCGGAGCAGGGCTTAACCCGTTCCTGCGGCCATGAGTTATGGAAGAGCGTCGGCCCGGATGCGATCGATGGGCTGGAAGACCCCGCCCAACGTGCCGAGGCCAACTATTGGTATGGCCAGTGGAATGTGGTGCGTGAGCTTCAGGAGGCCTTCGGCTGATGGCGGAGTCCTGCTGCACCTCTTCAGAACCACTGGATCAGTCCGACGCCGTGGATGCCCGATGTGGTGCCGCCGCCCATGAGCTCGAGGCCTGTTTGTGCACGCCGGTGGGCTTCGCCGGGCATTGCTCCAGTTGATTCCAGATGCGGAGGTGGAACGCGACTACGGCTGCGGCGATCCGACCTGCAGGTTCCGCCCAGGTGACCGGGTGCTGGATCTGGGAAGTGGCAGTGGCAAGATTCTGTTCATCTGCTCCCAGGTGGTTGGAGCTGACGGATCCGTTCTGGGGGCTGACCGCAATCCCGACATGCTGAGCCTCTCGCGTCAGGACGCACTGGTAATGGCCGATGCCATCGGCTACGGCAATGTCCGTTTCGTCGAAGGCGCCATTGAAGCGCTGGATGAGCAGGGCCATGGTGCAGGACAGCTGGTGCCGGACGCCAGCATCTATATAGTCCTGAGCAACTGAGTTCTCAACCTGGCGTCTCCCTTGTCATGCCAGCGGTTCCTGGCCAACATCTGCCTTGTTATGGCTCCAGGCGTACGTGTAGTTATTAGCAACATTGTCAGCGACAAGCCGGTGCTAATGCATCTCCAGCAGGACCCTGGCCTCTGGAGCGGCTGCATCAGCAGCGCATAGTAGGAAGACGACTTTCTTGAGGATTTCCGCCAGCTCGGTCTGGAGCAGGTGGCCTTGGCTGATCGCAGTGAGCAGCCTTGGAAAACACTGGAAGGGATTAAATTTCGCGCATTCACTCTTGTCGATTAGCTCCCCGGCCAGCCTTAAGAGGTCGGGGCACCCTGCCGCTGAGCAAACGGTTCAGACGGTCCTGTTCAGCACTGGTCACAAACCGCCATGATCCTGCCGGTAGATCGTGCAGATCTAACGCATCCCCGCCGTCCATCAGGTCGATCCGAAACCTTACCAACCTCAGGGTTGGTAGACCAACGGCGGCAGTCATGCGGCGCACTTGGCGATTGCGGCCCTCCCTCAGGCTCAGCTCCAGCCAACTGTTGGGAATTTTGGCACGAACCCGAATCGGAGGACTCCGTTCTGGGAGCAACGGGATCTCCTCACCCTGCAGCCAGCGCAATTGGGCTGGCATGGTCTGACGGTGTTGAATATCGATCCCCTGCCGCAACTGCTGCAACTGGGCATCCTCCGGCTGTCCCTCCACCTGGACCCAGTAGCTGCGCCAGTGACCGAAGCGTGGATCCGTCAGCCGTTGCTGCAGGCGACCCTGATCAGTGAGCAGTAACAGGCCCTCGCTGTCGGCATCCAGACGCCCTGCGGCGTAGACGCCAGGAACATCGATTAAGTCCCGAAGACAGGCCCAGCGACTACTAGGTTCAGGAGTAAACTGACTTAGAAATCCGTATGGTTTGTGTAGAAGAATTGTTGTCAATTGGTTTTATACATTTATTATATTAAGGTGCGGGCTTAATCTTTGTGTAATTTTTTAGCCTTTAACTATCCTTAATTGCTATTTTTACTCATGACACTTTTGAACTGATAGATGATGATGACCTTGTAACCCTGAGCTTGCAGAGCCATTAGATGGTACTTCGGATCAACCAAACGAGGGAGGGGCAGCTCAGCCAGTCTAGGTGCCTGGGCTAACTGAGGGCAATTCAGGCCCCCTCCGGGCGAAGAGAGTGTTTGGGAAGAGCCCACCTTTGAAGATATTTCAATTTCTTCAGTCGCTTGGGCTGGAAGTAAGAACTGGGATCGTGCGTTGTACACGTTGTCGAACGGCAATACCGCGTTCGCTACAAAAGGCTTAGATGCCGGAGATATCCCATTTGACTATTAGGAAATCAGGACATCAGGCGGTGGTTATTTTAGTGCTCTAGCAGGAGTGGTTGGCCATACCCACTCACGTAATTGGGGAGCTCTGATTATCCAGCAGGGTGAGTCATTTCTGCAACAGAGATATGTCTGGAGTAATCAAGGCCCTGTCAAGTCGCCAAAAATATCAAATATTATGAAACAGATTGGTTCCATTGAGGAGAATGAGGATAGCGATATTAATGGAGCTGGATTTGTAGGTGCTCCATAGCAAGATGAAATCGAGGTTGAAGTTTCTTCTGTCGTTTACGACAATCCTGATGCGGGGGTTGATCGTTCGCTATATAAAATGACCTATCGAACAGTTCTTTTTACTGAGCAGGACCTCTCCGCTAGAGATCTTCCTTACGAAGGGGAAAAATTAAGAGACAAGAAGAGCTCTACAATTGAAACAAAAGGAGTCGTCAGCATTATTGGACTTCGCAACGGATTTGGGATCCTTTACAACGATGTTTGTATCGTAACTCAGCAACTTTAGAAATGGGGAAAAAGGGGTCCAAGAATAAGCGGTAAATTGCGAAATGTTACCAAGCAGGTTGATACAATTGAGGAACGTGAAGGCATTGATGTTGATGGCGATGGCCTTATTGGTGGTCAAAGTGATGATGAAGCTGAAATTTAGTCCGTAATTGTTAAGGCGTCTCGCGATGAAGGCTTTGATCGCTCCTTATATAAACTCTCTAACGGCATCACAATTCTTGGTGAGCCTGGAGACCTACCTTTTGAGAACGATCCTTTATTGAATGCTGATGGAAGTCCCTATCTCGCTGACGATGCTATCGATTTGATCATGATGCGTAGTGCTCTGGCTGTATTGCTTAAGAAGGGCGAAGAATATGTGATGCAGCAGTTTTCGTAGAAAGGGCGCTCTCCTAATGTTAAAGGGAAAGAACGCAACAACACCGAGCGAGATTCATGACTTTGAAGATAGGGAAGGTCGGGATTTTACGGGAGATGGAATTATTGGTGAGCCTTATTCATGGCAGGATCCTGAAGTTTCTCAGGTCATTTTTCAAGGGAATAATAAATTCGATGCTGGGCTCTACCAAATGAACAATTGATACCTTGTCTTTGCAGAGTCCGATCTTGATCCAGGGGGCACACCATTAGAAGACGACATTATTAATGACAATAGCGGTCAACCCTATGCCGGACAAAATGTTGTCGGAATTTACCCAATTAAAAAGGGCTTTGCATTAGTCGAGAAAGTTGACGGCGCTTATTTCTAAGAGGGATTTCGGGAGGGTAATGGAAGTCCAAAGCCTTACGGGAAATTACAGAAAGTGAAAAATATTGATAAGATCGAGCAAAACTCTGGTTATGATATCAAAATGATGGGTTGGCAGCTAAAAAGGATTTCGATGATTTTGCTAATAGTGATAGTGATTTCAATCAAGATGATCGCTCTCCTCTATTTACAATAAATCAATCGCCTGTCAAAAACACATTCGTTAATCCTCTTACTCAGCATAGTGCCACTCTAGAGTTCGCTATGTTTTGTTACCCAAATGTTGACAATCCCAATAGAGATCAGTAGTAAGCCGATGTCCACGGATAAGGGGGGGAGTAACATTGTTTTTGCAAAGAAGGCTAACGAGCCTAATGGTTGTAGATGCCTAGCGAGACCTTGCAGCCTTCCAACACCTAAACTGTCCTCCAACAGATCCACACTCCCTTTAATAATCCAGCTCATGATCGAAACTTCGGGCGTGATCGAAAAGGAACAGGGAAACGGGTTTTATCTGGTCACCCTTGAGCAGCCTGCTGGTCACCAATGCCTATGCCGGGCCGCAGGAAAACTCACTAAATTCCGTATCAAGCTGCTCGCAGGCGATAAGGTTCTGGTGGAGATCAGTCCCTACGACCTGACCCGTGGTCGTATCACATATAGGGAACGCAATGCCGGTGCCCCCGGAGGTCGGCCCGGTGGCAACCGTCCCGGGGGTCCGCGTCGGCGTTAAGACACAAGCGATTCAATCGCGCCCTTGAATTCACTGCGGGGCTTGACGCCCCGCCACTCCTGAACCATCGACTTGTTGTGGAACAGCTGCACAGTTGGTGTGCCACTGACACCGGCCTGCTCGGCAACGGCCTGATCCGCTTCGATATCGATCACGACGGCCTGGGCTTGGCCGTCGAGCTCGTTGATCACCCTTTGCAGCTGTGGCTTGAGCACGTGGCAGGGACCACAGGTCGGTGAGGTGTAAACCACGAGCAGCGGCTTGTCGCTGTCGTGATACAGCTTGCGGAGGGCGAAGCTGCCTTTCTGCCACAGCCCATGGGGTTCATAGTTTTTTTCGGTGGTCACCGGCACATTTATCGGTTGCTCTGCCTGGGCCGGCTCCACTGATGCTCTGGCGACTCGGGTTGCCAGGTTGTTGTGGGTCAGCCAGCGCTCTGCAGCCAGAGCCGCCTTGCAGCCACTGCCAGCGGCGGTGATGCCCTGCCTCCATTCGGCGTCGGCGACGTCTCCTGCTGAAAAGACCCCGTCGACGGATGTTTCCGGGCGGCCCGAGGCAGTCAACAGGTACCCCTTTTCATCTAACTCGATCTGGTCTTTGAGCAGATCTGTGTTGGGCGTGTGTCCAATCGCATAAAACAGGCCTCGCACCTCAAGGGTTCGGGTCTCGCTGGTCACTCGGTCGCGAAGGGTGAGAGACTCCATCCACTCATCCCCTGCCACGTCCTCGATCTCACTGTTCCAGTGCACCGTGATGGCTGGGTTGGCCATCACGCGATCGGCCATGGCGGCGCTGGCCCGGAATTGGTCCGAGCGCACGATCAGATGAACATGGCTGCCGTACTTGGTGAGGTAAACCGCCTCTTCGCAAGCTGAATCACCACCACCCACCACGGCCAGTTCCTCACTGCGGAATTGGGGGGTGGCCCCATCGCAGATCGCGCAGGCGCTGATGCCACTGCTCCAGTAACGCTCCTCGGTGGGCAAGCCAAGCCGGTTCGCGCTGGCACCGGTGGCGATGACTACGGCATGGGCCTGAATCGTGTGTCCGTCCGATTCGATGTGGAAGGGACGCTGGCTCAGATCAATCCGGTCAGCATCAGCTTCGATCAGGTGGGTGCCCCAACGCACGGCCTGGGCCTTCATCAGATCCATGAGGTCTGGACCCAGAATTCCGTCGGGGAACCCCGGAAAGTTTTCCACGTGGGTGGTGGTCATCAATTGACCGCCTGGGATGCCTCCCCGCTGAAACCCTGTGATAAGAAGCGGTTGGAGGTTCGCCCGTGCTGCATAAATCGCTGCTGTGTAGCCGGCAGGTCCTGATCCAACGATGACGAGATTCTCAACGTGCCCGGATAACTCGGACATTCACTAAAGCGGAACTCACATGAAATGAGTCTACGGTTGATGCGATAAGCCCTGAGGGTGGGAGACGGCGATACGCGCCGAAAGGTGATATACGCGCAGGAGGGGGAGGGACATTTAATTTAGTGAATTCTTTAGATTCCGATTTGAAAATCGCTTGACAAGGTGTCGCGCATCCTTCCTCTCTTGCTTGGGTTGTGAGGAACGGTCAGAACACTTGCTTCCAGCATGGCGTCGTTCTCGCCCATGCAGGTGATCCATTCACGGAATTCTTCAGTCACCGCATAACTATCTTCATACCGCTCTTCCTTGTCCAGGACAGCGATTCGGGTGGACGCCCAGCCAGTGGCAACGACGACTCGACGTTCCATTGAAGCGTCCATGGTTGCCTCCTAGTGTTGATAAGAATGAAGGATCAAGGTCCCTGGGCAGGGTTTGAATTTGCAGAAATTCGCATTTTTCTTCGCAGAAAGATGTTGTCAACGCTGCAGAAAAGAAGGCAGTTGCGGTGTTTTCAGGCGGATCATGGCTCCTGCTCCGTCATTGACCGCCTCCAGCGGCAGGCTGGGACCTCGTCCACGAACTTGGGGATCGCTGAGGGGGAAGGTGTTGCCTTCTGCTGGAGACAGCACGTAGGGCTCGGCCACGGACCAGTTGCGGGCGTAGCTGATAAGCAACGGGTCCGCAGGGGCCACCACATAGGACGGGTTGCGGGGAACCGGCTCCAGTTCCGCCAGCTCCGGGGTCATGCGGACGGCTCGCGTGATGCCCTGCAGGAAGCGGCTGCGGGTGACCACTGTTGTCAGGTACGCCACCACCCTGAGGCGGGGAGCATCAAATCCCTCGGCGCACATGTCAATGCTGACCAACCAGTCCGCTCCACCGGCCTGGAAACTATCGAGTCGAGCCGCGGCCTTCGGGTCCTGGGAATGGACCAGATCCACCTTGTCGCCATCGTCCTTCAACAAGGTGGCGATGGCTGAGGCATGGTCAATGTCGCGGGCGATCACCAGTCCTGCGGCATTGGGCTGCTGCTGTCGAACCCTAGAGAGTCGTCGCTGGGCCTGAAGAATCACCTGTTGACCGATGCAGCTGCTGTCGGCCAGTCGGATGGCACGGCGCAGATTACGGGCACGCCAGCTCTCGCGGTGCTCTTGGGAGAGGGGGGAGACATCTCGATCGGGACGACCTATTTGGCTGTGCTCCATCCAGCCGTCCTGAAAGTGAAATTCCAGAGGTCGCACATCTCCTGCGGCGATCAGTTCCCGCGGTTCCACGCAGAGATCGGGCTGAATCTGTTCGACCAGCTCGCCGTTCTGGACGTTGCGGATGCGGCGCGCCGAGCAGAAGCCGAGGTTGTCAGCGCGGAACGGTGTCCCAGTTAGTCCCAGACGCAGTCGACAGCGTGAGGTCTGCTCCTCAAAGGCCTGGCTCCAGGCTGCTGCTGCGGGATCGTCGGGATTCACCCCGAGGTGGTGGGCTTCGTCCGCGATAGCGAGTAGGGACGTGGCGGGCCAGGGGGTGAGTGCGGCCGCCAGCTGCTGCGGCTGTCGAGCAGCGGTTTGATAAGTCATCAACAGGCCATCAGCTTGGCTCAGCGTCTCCGGTTCACAGGGCCAGTTGACCAGCTTGAGATCCGACCGTGCGGCAGCCCGTTGCCATTGCTCCAGGATCGAGGTGCGATGGCAGAACACCAGGAAGCGCTGCAGTCGTTGTTCCTGACGCATGCTGCGAAAGGCCAGCAGAGAGCCGAGGGTCTTTCCTGCACCGGGCCCAGCAAATACGAGGACGTCCTGTTCGCCTAGCGTTCCACTATCCAGTCGACGACGCAGCAGCTGAATCAGATGGGTTTGCCACTCCCTGGGCTGGATCGTGGGTTTGGATCCAGCGGGATTAACGTCGAAGCTGAAGGGAGAGATGGTGTGCAGGAGAAAGATGAGTCTTTTTAACCATTTCGAACCACTTCGGCATCTCTAGGTTCCAGCCATCAGCGTTTGTTCCGGATCACCCGCCGACTCATGACATGGCCAAAGGCCACCCATCACCTGAGTCACTCGATCAGCTGCGCCGTCAGCTCCATCGGTGCTGGCAGACCGACTGCGATATTGATCATCTGATCCTGCGGGCCCGTCAGCTGCGTCGCTGGGGACGATGGCGGCAGGCCCTTTCCCTGGATCAGGAAGTGTTGCCCTTCCTGTGACGTCAGAGCGCTTCAGCATGGTTGATCACCAGACGCTCAACTTCCACTAGGGCATCCTCCGCAGCAGCGCGTGCCGTTTCGAAGTTTCCGTTTGCCGCCTCCAGCAATTGATGGGCCAGGCGATCCAGCAGCTCCTGTCGCTTTTCCGCAAGCATTGCCACGATCTCCGTCTCCACCAGGGTGCGCACCGCCTGGATGCGCAGATCGTCTTCGCTGGCTTCAGCGAACGTGCCCTGAACCAGTTCCTGGATGAACAGACGGTGCACTTCACTGCTGCGCAGGAAGCTTTCTGTCGCGTTGATGATGCCGTCCACCAGGGTGCGATCCGGTTCTGACTCACGCTTGTTGAGCTTGAACTCCCAGTCGAGGTGGCGTCGCTGCCATCCCTCTGAATGCAAGCTCGGCATCACGCTCTGGGAAAAGCTGTCAACGGAGATCTCATAGATCCGCTCCGCCAGCCGTTCGCACCAGTCGCGTCCGTGCTCCTCAAGAGTGGATTGCATGGTCCGACGTTCCACGCAATGACCACCGTGGTGGCTGTGGCAGACGCCGTCAGGACACTCGATTGCGCTGAGACCCATGGGGAACACAAGATTCAATTTTCCAATAGCCAGAATGTTCGGCGACCTCTGCATTCTTCAGAAAAGTTCCGGGTCACCAGAAGGCGACCCTTCTAATCTCAGGCCGGTCGGTGGTTGTCTTCGTCTTGCCCAGACTTCTAATACCGGTGGAGTCGACACCGGGGGAAACCCGAGTCGCGGCGACGCCTGACACGGTAAAGAAATTTCTGTCCTTCGGCTGTGATGTCTACGTCGAGTGCGGAGCCGGAACGCCGTCGGGATACCTGGATCAGTCCTATGCCGATCGGGGTGCGCAGTTGATCGAACCCGGTGATGCGGCGGGATGGTTCAAGGCAGACATTGTTCTCTGCGTGCAAACTCCCTCTGACGCCAGCCTGGCGCGCCTCCGGCAGGGTGCCCTTGTGGTGGGATTGCTTTCTCCTTACTCAAATGAGGAGTTGACCGCAAGCCTCAAGCGCGGCGCTCTTTCGGCAATGGCTCTTGAGCTGTTGCCTCGCATCAGCCGGGCCCAATCAGCGGATGCCCTGTCGTCTCAGGCCAACATCGCTGGTTACAAGTCGGTGTTGTTGGCATCGGCAGCCCTCGACCGCTACTTCCCGATGCTGATGACGGCGGCAGGGACGGTTCAGCCCGCCAAGGTGGTGATCCTGGGAGCCGGGGTCGCGGGTCTGCAGGCTGTAGCGACAGCACGGCGCTTGGGGGCAGTTGTGTACGTCAGTGATATCCGCCCAGCTGTGAAGGAGCAGGTGGAATCCCTTGGTGCACGTTTTATCGAGCCACCCGAGATGGTAGACAAGCCCTCGGAGTCCGGCGGTTACGCCAAGCAGGCCTCAGATGCCTTCCTGGCAGCTCAGCGTCAGCAACTGTCCGATCAACTCGCTGAAGCGGACGTGGCCATCTGCACAGCTCAGGTGCCTGGTCGCCGTGCCCCTCGTCTGATCAGTAAGGACATGCTCGATCGCATGCGCCCTGGAGCTGTGGTGGTGGACCTCGCTGTGGCTCAGGGTGGCAACTGCGCCGACACAGTTCCCGGTCAAACCGTGGATCGCAAGGGAGTGAAGCTGATCGGAGGCAACGATCTTCCCTGCACCGTGCCCAACCACGCCAGTGCTCTTTACGCACGCAATCTGGTGGCACTGCTGGAGCCCACCTTTAAGGATGGTGATCTCAAGCTCGATCTCGAGGATGAGTTGATCGCCGGTTGTCTGATCGCCCAGGACGGCACCATCCGTCGCGGCGATGTTCTTAACCCTGGAGCCAGCTGATGTTCATTGAATTTCTCTGGGTGCTGCTGCTGGGCAGCCTTCTTGGCCTTGAGCTCATCGGGAAGGTGCCCCCCACGTTGCACACGCCGCTGATGAGCGGTGCCAATGCGATCTCCGGCATCACGGTTCTGGCAGCCCTCACCTTGATCATCAAGGCCGGAGACAACCCCGTGCTTCTCCTTCTGGGAACGGTGTCACTGGGATTCGCTCTGTTCAATGTGATCGGTGGGTTCCTGGTCACCGACCGGATGCTGGCCATGTTTAGCCGTAAGCCTGCTCGTAAGGAGAACCGCTGATGTCCGCTTCCCTCATCCTTAAGTACGCAATCGAACTGGTTGCAGTTCTGTTGCTGGCCCTGGGCATCAAGGGCCTCTCCAAGGTCCGCTCGGCCCGCGGTGCTAATCAACTGGCCGCAGTGGCCATGGCCCTGGCGGTGCTCGGATTGCTGGTTAATTATGCCGGCGATGGCGGCATCGCGGCGACCGCCTGGATCTGGATCATCGCCGGCACCCTGGCCGGCGGAATCCTCGGTGCCATAACGGCGCAACGGGTTCCGATGACCTCCATGCCGGAGACCGTCGCCCTGTTCAACGGCTGCGGCGGTATGTCCTCCTTGCTGGTGGCTCTGGGCGTGGCGCTCTTTCCTGAGGCCGGTGGTTCGGATCTGGTGGCAGAGGTGTCAATCGTCGTCTCGGTGTTCGTTGGAGCGATCACGTTCACCGGCTCGATCGTGGCCATGGCCAAGCTCCAGGGTTGGCTCTCCACACCTGCCTGGATGCAGAGCCGCCTGCGCCATGCCGTGAACATCGCCCTGGCGGTGCTGTCTCTTGCGGCAGCAGTCAAGTTGATTGCATCCGGCGAGGATGCCCAAGGTCTTTCGTTGCTGGTGATCGGCTCCGGCCTGCTCGGCATTGGTGTGACTCTGCCGATCGGTGGTGCCGACATGCCGGTGGTCATCTCTTTGCTCAACAGTTATTCCGGTGTCGCGGCGGCGGCGGCGGGCTTCGTTGTGGGAAGTCAGCTGTTGATCGTGGCTGGGGCCATGGTCGGGGCCGCTGGTTTGATCCTCACCCAAGTGATGTGTGATGGAATGAACCGTTCCCTAGGGTCAGTTCTGTTTGGCGGGGCCCTCGGCGCGACATCAGGAGGCGGTGGCGGCGGCGGAGAGTACACCAACATCACCAGCTGCAGTGCGGAGGAATGTGCCCTCACCCTTGAGGCGGCGGAGCGGGTGATCATTGTTCCGGGCTACGGCTTAGCAGTGGCCCAGGCTCAACACACCCTGCGGGAGGTGACCCGTGTGCTGGAAACCGCAGGAATTGATGTGGCTTACGCCATTCACCCTGTGGCTGGTCGGATGCCAGGCCACATGAATGTGCTGCTTGCTGAGGCCGATGTGCCCTACGAGCAGCTCAAGGAAATGGATCAGATCAACCCTGAGTTTCCTGCCACAGATGTGGTGCTCGTGCTGGGCGCCAACGATGTGGTCAACCCCCAGGCCAAGAACGATTCCAGTTCCCCGCTCTACGGCATGCCTGTTCTCGACGTTCAGGAAGCCCGCACCGTGTTTGTGGTGAAACGCGGCATGAGTGCTGGTTATTCCGGCATCAAGAACGACCTGTTCGAACTGTCCAACACCTCGATGGTGTTCGGGGATGCCAAGAAAGTGCTGGGCGATCTGCTGACTGAACTCAAGGATCTCGGACTGGGCAAGAAGTGATTGCCCCTGGATCGGACAACCCCCGGTTGCTGCAGCAACTGGGGGTTGCGTCGTTTCAGCAGCGCCTTCCCTGGATTGGTGGCGACCTGCAGACCCTTAGGGACACCCTCAGACTTGTGGACCTGCCGGTGGATCGGGGGGAGCCCGTTCAAATTTCTGTGCCGGCCTTGGCCAGCGGTGCTGCGGAAGACGGGAAGCTACTCGCCTATCTGGATCGTCCTCTTGGGAGCGTTGATGCTGCCGCTGCATCAGCGCCGAAAGCGTTGGTGGTGGTGTTGCATGGCCTGGGGGGGTCTAGCCGCCGGGAGGGTTTGCGCCGCTTGACCCTTAGTCTGCAAGGGGCCGGATTCGCTGTACTGCGTGTGAATTTGCGTGGTGCCGACCCCGGCCGCCACTTGGCCGGGGGGACCTATGCCGCTGCTTGCAATAGTGATTTGCTGCCCGTGCTGCAGCGGGCTCGTCACATGGCAGCGGCTCTAGCCATGGAGGCTGGCCTGCCAAAGCCCTTGCCGTTGCTGGGGGCGGGAATCTCCCTGGGGGGAACGATGCTGCTGAATGCCTGTCTGGATCAGAGCGGGGGACTGGATGGTTTGTTTTGTGCTAGCAGCCCGCTGGACCTGGATGCCTGCAGCGCGTCGATCGAGCGACCGCGCAACTGCGTTTACCAACGTTGGTTGTTGCAGCGCTTGGTGCGGCAGACCCTTGCTGATCCCTTTGGCGTGACAGCCCTGGAAGAGCAGCAGCTTCGAGACCATCCACCACGGTCGATCCGCGCTTTTGATTCAGTTGTCACCGCCCCACGCTGGGGCTTTGCCTCGGTGGAGGATTACTACGACGGTGCATCTCCGCTCCCGCGCATGACAATGTCGTGGCCGGTTTTGCCACCGACGTTGTTGCTGCAGGCTCTTGATGATCCCTGGGTTCCAGCCGCATCAGCTGTCCGGCTGCAATTGTTGTTGGCTGAACATCCTTCATCGGGATCCGATCAGAATCTGAAAATTGTGCTGACAGCCCGTGGTGGACACAATGGTTTTCATGGTCCTGGTGACACTCTCGACCACGGCTGCTGGTCTGATCAGCTGGCATGCGCCTGGTTCAACAACATTCTTTGAACCAGGCGCTCGTGAGCAGTTACTGATTCAGTGGACTCTCTCGTAATAAAAGCCCGATCGGACTGGTTTTGATAAACAGCACCGCCACAGGCTGTGGCGATACGCCAGAGGGCTTAATGGATCGGTGTCGCGTCGTAGCGAACAAGATCAGGGAAACTTTGCCTCAAAATGGCAGTGCTCCGCCAGGCGTTGTAGTACGGGATGGCGGAATTCACGTGATGGCACAAGTGGGTTGAACCGATGCCGTGGTGTAGAAAGTTCAGAACAGGACCGTAGGGACGGTCAACGGTTTGGAGTGCACCCTTAGCCCAGTACCATGTTTCATTCGAGAAGTGAGGAATATCGCAATCTGTATGCTGCAACCAGGTGTAAATGGTGAGCCAGATGTTAATCACAACATACGGTAATACGTAGAGGCAAGCGATGCGTGCGGATGAATAGTGAATTGACGCCACGACTAAAAGAGTGATCATTGCAATCAATCCAAGGTTTGAGCGCACCATGTATTTGCGGAAGGAATCCGGGAACAGCGCTCGCTCTCCGTTCTGAAATGGTGCTCCATTCCAGAAGTGGGAGGTGGGAAAGCCGTAGTCTTCACCACCAGTTGCGCCCAGGAACAGATTGAGCTGCCAGCCGGCGATCAGGTGGTTGAAAAGGGAAATCAAGCCAGATAATCGTGTGTTGAGCCTTCGCTTCAAGCGTTCCGTTGTTCGCCCCGGGGGAGAGGTGGCCCGGGGCAAACATGGGTTTCACCACCTTCATGTGTTTTCAGTGCGCGTGTTGAACGGAATGGCTGCGTACTCAGCTGTAGTAAGGAACCAACAGCGCGCTGTGCAGAACAAATCCCAATATCCACCCAATCCGCCTATTGGGGTGAAGGGCGTTATGGCCGCACTCGTGGGCTAAATCCTACAACCCACGGCAACGGTGCCGGTGATCGCGCCATAAAGGATCCAGAGTGGGACATCTGTGAGCGTGAACGGGATAATTGTTTTGACGCAGACGGCGGCGATGGAGAGACCGGCTGACATCACCAAGCTTCCCCAGGCTTTCATGGGAATGAACTCAGTCAGTTCTGTCAGTAGTGCGCTCAGAAGCTCAGCCTTGCTGGGAAATATCGTTGTTTGGTCAGCTGTTGTAAAAGCGGTTTGTTGTCGCGCTGGCGAAGGGGATGTCAGTGTCTAATGAAAGTTGGCTGTAAGGCGGCGTACGCTTGCTCTTAGAATCTTTTGAGCCCCTAGGTGATGACTTTCGTTTCCGTGATTCCTGTAGATGCTGATCGATCCGGTAAAAGTCAGGACAGGCTTCATGCGGTCAGTTTATTGAGCAGAAATCGAGCGCAATGAATTAGTTTGTTGTCGGATGGGTTGTCATGAATGGGAGTTTTTTGAGGACCCACTGTTGGACGGGTTTATGGTTGATAATGTGCTGATAAATGATTTTTTTGATCTTGTCTGAAGTGACGTCGGAGTACCAGATTCCGTCCGGCCAAACCAAAAGAACCGGTCCCTTTTCGCAGATTCTCAGGCAGTCAACTTTGCTTCTCAGGACAAGTCCTTCAGGTCGATCACTCTTCTCAAGACCAAGCTCCTTGACTAGTCGTTTGAGTTCATTCCAAGTTGCTAAGCCTTCTTCCGGATTGCAGCATTTGGCATTGATGGGTGTAGCGCAAAGCAGCAGGTGATGGCTGACCCGCTGAACGCTCACGCCGCCAGTGCAGCTAGGGGGACCCGGGTGGTGCCGCGCTGCACCTGTTCCCGCACAGCCTTGCGGGCCCATTGATCCACGGCAAGCACATCCTCGAGCTGGGGATGGCTGATCAGATCTGCCTTATGGCGTTCGCAAGCAGCTTCAATCACCACAGGGATATCGAGAAAATGAATTTTTTCCTCAAGAAATTGAGCGACCGCCTCTTCATTGGCGGCATTCATCACCGCCGGCATCGTGCCTCCGGCCCGCCCTGCCTCGTAGGCCAGTTGCATGCAGGGGTATTTGGCGGGATCGGGTGACCGGAAGGTGAGTTGTCCCACCTCGGTGAGATCCAGCCGGCGCCAAGGTGTTTCCAGCCTGGAGGGCCAGCTCAGGCAATAGAGGATCGGTAATTTCATGTCTGGCCATCCCAGTTGGGCTACAACTGATGAATCATCCAGTTCGATCATCGAGTGGATGATGCTCTGGGGATGAATCACGATCTCGATGTGGTCGTAATCCAGGCCGAACAGATAGTGGGCTTCGATCACTTCCAGCCCTTTGTTCATAAGCGAGGCTGAATCCACCGTGATTTTGCGTCCCATGCTCCAGTTGGGATGGCTGGTGGCATAGGCCACGGTGGCGTTTTCGAGGTCTTCAGCTTTCCAGTCTCGGAAGGCTCCACCGGAGGCGGTGAGCTGAATTCGCCGCAGACCAGGGGTGGGAACTCCGGTGGAGAGACGGGCGTTCTCAGCCCAGGGGGTGCCCTGTAGGCACTGGAAAATGGCGGAGTGTTCCGAATCCGCCGGCAGCAGCCGACTGCCACTCCTTTTGAGTTCTGGCAGAACCACTGGTCCAGCAGCGATCAACGTTTCCTTGTTGGCCAAGGCCAGGTCCTTGCCAGCCCTAATAGCAGCCAGGGTCGGCAGCAGACCGGCACAGCCCACAATCCCGGTAACCACAAGGTCGGCGCTGTCCCATGAGGCGGCGATGTTCAGACCATCGGGACCGCCCACAAGCTGAGGGAGCTGTTGATCGCTGCCAAGGTCGTCGAGCCGCTGCTGCAGCTCTGGTAGGAGATCAGCATTGGCCAGGGCCACCAGCTCGGGCCGGTGACGTTGGATCTGCTGCACCAGCAGGTCCAGATTGCGTCCTGCTGTGAGGGCCACAACGCGAAACTGCTCAGGGAATTCCTCGGATATCTGAAGGGTCTGGGTACCGATCGAGCCCGTGGAGCCCAGCACGCTGATGGCTTTCACGCTGATGCGGCAGTTGAGACAAGTCTCCCATCATGAGCGGCAATCGCTGGCAAGCTGGCCGACAGCGTGATCAAAGCTTGTGGCTAAGGAGCAGTGGCGATCGGGACTGGGTTTTGTCTTGGCCGCAGCCGGCAGCGCAGTTGGGCTCGGCAACCTCTGGGGGTTTGCCTATCGCGCTTCCCAGGGAGGTGGTGGCGCCTTCCTGTTCCTGTATCTGTTGATTGTGCTGGTGGTTTGTCTGCCGGTGCTGGTTGCGGAGATGGTGCTGGGACGCAGCACCGGCAGCAGTCCTGTTCTGGCCCCCGTGAACGCCGGCGGTCGGCTATGGACACCGATGGGTTGGCTGTTCGTGCTGGCATCCAGCGGCATCCTGGCCTTCTACGCCGTTCTGATGGGTTGGACCGGGGCCACCCTGGTGCAGACGCTGAGCCAGGGCCTGCCCAGCGATATCGATGCCGCCGAAGCATTTTTTGCTGGCCTCAGCGGTGGTCGTTCGGCGTTGATCGGGCAGTTGCTGAGCCTGGCGGTTACTGGTGCTGTGGTGGCCGCCGGCGTGCGAGGAGGGATCGAACGGTTGTCCCGCTGGGGCTTGCCGCTGTTGTTTGTGATGCTGATCGGTCTTGCGATCTGGGCCGCAGGCCTCGACGGCGCCTCAGAGGGTTACGGCACGTTTCTGTTGCGTTGGGACAGCGCTGAGTTGACCAATCTCACAACTATCCGCAACGCCTTCACCCAGGCTTTCTTCTCCATCGGCACAGGCATCGGCTGCATCTTGGCCTATTCCGCCTATCTCGATCGAGAGGCGCGGTTGCCTCGGGAGGCGGTGGCGGTGGTGGGCATGGACACGGCCGTGGGCATTGTTGCTGGCATGGTTACCTTCCCAGTGGTCATGAGTTTCGGGCTGCAGGAGGTGATCAGTGGGTCCACTCTTGGCACCATCTTCATCGCCCTGCCAACTGGGCTGGCATCCCTCGGTGCTGCAGGTCAGCTGGTAGCCATACTGTTCTTTGCCCTGGCGCTGATTGCAGCCCTCACCTCGGCGGTGTCGCTGTTGGAGGTTCCTGTGGCGTGCCTGATGGAGCAACTGTCCTGGAGCCGGACACAGGCTGTCTGGGTGTCCACCGCACTGATCTTCGTGGCTGGCTTGCCTGCTGCCACATCGATGGCTGTACTGGGCTGGATGGACTCTGTCTTTGGCGGCTTGTTGCTGATCCTTGGTGGCCTGCTGCTGGCGTTGCTGCTGGGTTGGGTTGTCCCTGGGCGGTTTCAGAAGGATCTGAGCGAGTCTTCAACACCGCCTGTTCAGCAACGACTGCTGTTGTTGATGCTGCGTTGGGTGTCTCCCCCGGTGGTCGCAACCGGTCTTGTGATCAGTGTTGTGGATCTGCTGAAGGGCTGATCGTTCAAGCCTTCGGGTCGGGCTTGTCTTTCATCAGCTCCTGCATCTTGCGGATCCGAGCAAGCATCTTGGTCCACACTTCAAGCCGCCAGACTTCCTCCGCATCGCCACCAGCGGCGGTCTGGGCCTGGGCTGACAACTTGGTGTCGAGATTCTCACCTGCTTCGAACGCATTCATCAGCTCCATCTCCAGCTTGGCGGTCTCCATGAAATTCAGGCGCTTCAGCCAGAGCATGGGAAATGTGGATGGGTCCGCCAGTCTGCCGGGATCAGGCGCGGATCCACTCCGTCACCCCGCCGGGTTTGTCGATCAGCTCAATCCCCTGGGCCGTGAGCTCATTCCGGATTCGGTCGGCTTCGACGTAGTCTTTCGCCGCTTTGGCGGCTTGACGTGCTGAAACCGCTGCAGTGATGGCCGCGTCATCCAGATCGGATTCCGCTGGGGCTTCTCCCCGCAAACCCAGCACGACTGCGAGTTCCCGCAGCAGCCTCCAACGGGGAGCAAGGTTCTGTACCTCAGTTTCGGGTAGGTCGGCGTCATCCCCTCGTTCGAGTCTGTTGGCCAGCGCTCGCAGGGGTTTGGCCAGGTCGAATAACACCGCCAGTGCCCCTGAACTGTTGAGGTCGTCCTCCATCGAACCGATGAATTGCTGCTTGAGGGCCAGAAGTTCTGCTTCCTCAGGACTGTTCTGAGGACCGATAGCACCCTCTGCCAGGGTCGCGGGACTATGCCACCCAAGCTGGTCGCTGTAGCGCACACCCAGGCCCAGGGCGGCGTTGAGCCCTTTCCATCCTGTGGCCGCCGCGTCAAGGGCTTTAGCCGTGAAATCGAGTGGTTTGCGGTAGTGCGCCTGCAACACGAACAGGCGCAGGGTCATCGGGGAGATACCGTTCTCCAGCAGTGCGCGGATGGTGGTGAAGTTGCCGAGCGATTTGCTCATCTTCTGGCCGCCCACGTTCACCATGCCGTTGTGCATCCACACGCGGGCGAGCTCTTGGCCCGTAGCAGCTTCGGACTGGGCGATCTCATTTTCATGATGCGGGAACACCAGATCTGCTCCACCCAGGTGGATGTCGATCGTGTCCCCTAGTTCCGCCCGCACCATGGCGGAACATTCGATGTGCCAGCCCGGTCGGCCTTCACCCCAGGGCGAAGGGAAGCTGGGTTCACCAGGCTTCGCACCTTTCCAAAGGGCGAAGTCATATGAGTTCTGCTTGCGTGCCTCCTCGGCATCAGCGACCCGACCGGCGGCGTTGTCCTGCTGTTCGCTCAGATCGCGGCCGCTGAGCTTGCCGTAGCCGGCATGCTTCATGACCGCGAAGTACACATCCCCATCGGCGCTGTAGGCCGCACCCTTTGCTTCCAATTCACCTATGAGCTCGCGGATCCCGTCCAGGCACTGTGTGGCACGGGGCATCCGGTCCGGCCTGAGAATCCCCAGTGCATCCATGTCCTGGTGGAAGGCATCGATATTGCGCTCGCTCACCTCGGTCATGGAGGAGTTCTCCTCACTGGCCCGTTTGAGGATCTTGTCGTCGATGTCCGTGAAGTTTTGAACAAAGGTCACCTCGAGTCCTCGCCAGATCAGGAAGCGCCGCAGGACATCCCAGTTGACGTAACTGCGGGCGTGGCCGAGATGGCAGAGGTCGTAGACCGTCACTCCACAGCAGTAAATGCTCACCTTGTTAGGCGTCAGAGGGGTGAAAGGCTCGGTGCGGCGGGTAAGGGTGTTGGTAAGCCGCAGGGTCACAGCTGTTTGGAAGCTCCGGCCGAGGCTACGCCGTCAATTGCAAGGGACTCTTTCGTCTATTTCTAATTGGCTCCAATTTCAAACTCCTCCAAAAGAGAATGAATGGAGTTCAGGATATTGGAAACTGTATGATTTACGATTTCACGTTTTACCCTTGACGTAAGAAAGCGTCCCTCTTACGCGTTCCAGCGATGGAGTTTAAGGCTGAATGTATTTAATCGATATAGATCGTCTTCGAACAATCAACTTTCTCGTGTAAAGAATTGATGTTCTGACTGAGCACACTTTTGTCAATATTGATGAATTTTAAGTTCAGGTATCCTGGCTGAGTAATTGTGATCAGCAAGTCGATCTAAGATAAGGACCTTGCTGTGGCGGCGGTTACGATCATTCAAGTGGTAAGCTTTGGTAGAGTTAACTTTTATCGACACAATAAATTTGTCCGAAAGCCGAATGGTTCTAGATGCGGAGTAC
>QCSJ01000024.1 GCA_003211535.1 Synechococcus sp. AG-670-A05
GAATTGGACCGTTACGCCGGCGATCTGCAGTGCGATCCCTTCTATCGCTGGCTCGACCGCTGGTTCCTATTGCTGCAGATCCCTCTGGGTCTTGGGCTGTACTGGATCGGTGAAACGGCGCAAGTAAGCGGTGGTGGCCTGGGACTAGTGCTTTGGGCCATCCCCCTGCGACTGGTGGTCGTCTACCACGTGACCTGGCTGGTGAATTCCGCCACCCACGCCTTCGGTTACCGCAATTTCGATTGCCCCGACCTCTCCCGCAACTGCTGGTGGGTTGCACTGCTCTCCTTCGGTGAGGGCTGGCACAACAACCACCATGCCCATCCGGCCAGTGCGCGTCACGGGTTGCGCTGGTTTGAATTTGATCTCACCTGGCAGCACGTACGCCTGCTCAAGCACCTTGGTCTGGCGAGCCGCGTCAGGACAGCTCGCTACGTACCAGGGGCCTCCTGATCCCCTCGAATTCCATCGATCAGGCCACGTCGTAACGTGCTTGATCGCACTCATAACGTCCGCCCCCAGGTTCCATGCCCAAGCGTGTACAAGTCGTTCTAAATGAGGACGTCCTCAGCCTCGGCAGGGACGGAGACCTGGTGGAGGTCGCCCCCGGTTACGCCCGCAACTTCCTGCTGCCTTTCGGAAAGGCTTTCCCAGTGACGCCTGCGGTGATGAAGCAGGTGGAGCACCGCCGCGCCAAGGAAGCTGAGCGCCAGGCAGCCTTGAAGCAGGAAGCCCTCGACTTCCAAACCGCTCTGGCCACCATTGGTCGCTTCACAGTGAAGAAGCAGACAGGCGAAGACAACGTTCTGTTCGGCACGGTGACCAACGGCGACGTGGCAGAAGCCATCCAGGACGCCACCAAAAAGGAGATCGATCGCCGCGACATCCTCGTGCCAGAAATCCATCGCACAGGCAAGTACACCGTTCAGGTGAAGCTGCACAGCGAAGTCACTGCTGAAATCAATCTAGAAGTAGTCAGCTACTGATCCCTGTCGAAGCGGCTCAACTGAGCCAGAGTGAGAAACCTGATTGCTGCGCCCTGCCGCCATGGTGAGCGTCCCCCTTCCAGATAACGGCGAGAACGCCGGAGGGGGCCGTCGTAACTTCGGCAGGGTTCGCAACGATCAGGAACCCAATTTCGAGGCGCTGCCCGATTCGATTCCTCCCCAGAATCTGGAGGCAGAGGAGGCCGTGCTGGGCGGCATCTTGCTGGACCCAGACGCCATCGGCCGGGTGGCGGATGTGCTTCAACCAGAAGCATTTTATTTAAGCGCCCACCGCGAGATTTTTCGCACCGCCCTGATGCTGCACGGCCAGGGCAAACCGACGGATCTCACGGCCATGAGCGCCTGGCTGGCGGACACGGGCTCTTTGGAGAAAGTCGGCGGCAACAACAGGCTGGTGGAGCTGGTGGAGCGGGTGCCTTCCACAGCCTCGATCGAACAGGTGGCCAGGCTGGTTATGGACAAGTTCCTGCGCCGCCAGCTGATCCGCTCGGGCAATGAAGTGATCCAGCTTGGCTTCGATCAGAGCCTGCCGATGGAGCAGGTGCTGGACCAGGCGGAGCAGAAGATCTTTGCCATCAGTCAGGAGAAACCGTCCAAAGGGCTCACCCCCACTGCCGAGATCCTCACCCAGACCTTTGAGGAGATCGAAAGCCGCTCGCTGGGCACCTCCGTCGCTGGCATCCCGGTGAACTTCTACGACCTGGATGCGATGACCCAGGGCCTGCAACGCAGCGATCTGATCATCGTGGCTGGCCGCCCTGCCATGGGCAAAACCTCGATCGTGCTGAACCTGGCCAAGAACGTGGCCCAGCTGCACGACCTGCCGGTGTGCCTGTTTTCACTTGAGATGAGCAAGGAACAGCTCACCTACCGCCTGCTCTCGATGGAGGTGGGCATCGAAGCGGGGCGGCTACGCACCGGCCGCTTGCAACAAGAGGAATGGCCGCTGCTGGGGCAGGGCATCAACAGCCTGGGGCAACTGCCGATCTTCATCGACGACAAACCCAATTCCGGCGTGCTCGAAATGCGCTCGCTGTGCCGGCGGCTGATGGCGGAACAAGACAAGGAATTGGGGTTAGTGATGATCGATTACCTGCAGCTGATGGAAGATTCGGGTTCTGACAACCGGGTGCAGGAGTTGTCGCGCATCACACGAGGCCTAAAGCAGATGGCGCGGGAACTGAACGTGCCGGTGATCGCCCTCTCCCAGCTCAGCCGTGGCGTGGAATCCCGCACCAACAAACGCCCGATGCTGAGCGACCTGCGGGAATCGGGCTCAATCGAGCAGGACGCCGACCTGGTGCTGATGATCTACCGCGACGAGTACTACAACCCGGAAACCCCCGACCGCGGCATCACCGAAGTGATCGTGACAAAGCACCGCAACGGTCCGGTGGGAACTGTGAAGCTGCTGTTTGAGCCACAATTCACGCGCTTCCGCAATCTGGCGGCCTGAGCTAACTCAGATAATGGAGCCATGAGCTTCAGCGCCGCCCCCACCGAATCCTTCGACGTGATCGTGGTCGGCGGTGGCCATGCAGGTTGTGAAGCGGCGATCACAGCCGCCAGGCTGGGCCTGAACACCGCCTTGTTCAGTCTCAATCTGGATCGAATCGCCTGGCAGCCCTGCAACCCTGCCGTAGGTGGCCCCGCCAAAAGCCAGCTTGTCCATGAAGTAGATGCCCTCGGTGGGGTGATCGGCCGCCTGGCCGATGCCACCGCCATCCAGAAGCGCATCCTCAACGCCAGCCGCGGCCCGGCGGTGTGGGCCCTGCGCGCCCAAACCGACAAACGCCTCTATTCCCGCCAGATGCTGCATCTGCTGCAGCACACCCCCAACCTCACCCTGCGCGAAGCGATGGTGACCGGCCTGGAAACCAGCGGAGAAGGCGATCAGAAACGCATCAGCGGCATCTGCACCTATTTCGGCAGCATCTACGGCGCTGAAGCGGTGATCCTCACCGCCGGCACCTTCCTGGGGGGCCGCATCTGGGTGGGGCATCAATCGATGGCCGCCGGCCGCGCTGGTGAACAGGCCGCCGAAGGGCTCACCGAAGCGTTGCAGCAACTCGGCTTCCAGACCGACCGGCTCAAAACCGGCACCCCCGCTCGGGTGGACCGGCGCAGCATCGCCCTCGATCAACTGGAGGAGCAGCCCAGCGATGCGGCCGATCGCTTCTTCTCCTTTGACCCTGCCGCCTGGGTGAGTGGTGAGCAGATGAGCTGCCACATCACCCGCACCACCGCCGAAACTCATCAGCTGATTCGCGACAACCTTCACCTCTCCGCCATCTACGGCGGCGTGATCGATAGCAAGGGCCCGCGCTACTGCCCCTCAATCGAAGACAAGATCGTTCGCTTCGCGGACAAGGACAGCCACCAGATCTTCCTCGAGCCTGAGGGGCGAGACACCCCGGAGATCTATGTGCAGGGCTTCTCCACCGGCCTGCCAGAACCGATCCAGCTGCAATTGCTGCGCAGCCTGCCGGGCCTGGAGCAAGCCGTGGTGCTGCGGCCGGCCTACTCGGTGGATTACGACTATCTGCCCGCTACCCAGCTCAAGCCTTCCCTGGAGACCAAGCGGGTACGCGGCCTGTTCAGTGCGGGCCAGCTCAATGGCACCACTGGCTATGAGGAAGCTGCCGCCCAAGGCCTGGTGGCCGGCGTCAACGCTGCCCGGCTGATCGGCGGCCAGGAGCCGGTGCACTTCCCCCGTGAGGGCAGCTACATCGGCACGATGATCGACGATCTGGTGAGCAAAGACCTGCGCGAGCCCTACCGGGTGCTCACCAGCCGTAGCGAATACCGCCTGATCCTGCGGGGTGACAACGCCGACCGCCGCCTGACGCCGTTGGGCCGTGAGCTGGGCCTGATCGACAACCGCCGCTGGCAGCTGTTCGAAAACAAACTCCAGGCGATGGAAAGCGAAAAACGGCGCCTGGAAACTGTGCGGCTCAAGGTGAGCGATCCGGTGGCACCAGCAGTGGAAGAAGAAACCGGTGCAGCGATCAAAGGCTCGATCACCCTTGCCGACCTGCTGCGACGGCCCGGCATGCACGCCGCCGATCTGGTGCGCCTTGGCCTGGCCGATGCCGACTTGCCGCTCCAGGTGCGGGAAGGGGCGGAGATCGACATCAAATACAGCGGCTACCTGCAACGGCAACAGCAGCAGATCGATCAGGTGAAACGCCAAAGCCAGCGCAAGCTGCCGGCCGATCTGAACTATGCGGGAATCGGAACCCTCTCCAACGAAGCGCGCGAAAAGCTAACGGCGATTCAACCCAGCACCCTGGGGCAGGCCAGCCGAATCCCCGGCGTCAGCCAGGCGGACATCACCTCCCTACTGATGTGGCTGGAACTGCGCAAGCGTGAGGCCCTCGCCCCCCCTGCAGAAGCTCGATAGCGTTGAATCCCAGCAGGTCCACCTTGGACGTTCGGCTTCCCACTTCGCGTGCCTACTTGAACCTGCGGGCTGAGCAGGCGATGGACAAGGAGTTCGACCAGGAGGCGTTGCATTCCTTGCGAGCCAACTACCTCATCCCGGTGGATGTGGATGTGCATGAACCACCACCACAACCGGCTGCGCCGCTTCGAGCGAAACCCGACTCAAGGCCAACGGCGACCAGCTCCATCCCCTGGCTTTTCCTGATCGTCATTGGCATCGCAGTGGCCTGTGCTGACAACAGCGGCTTCCTGATCAGCAGCTTGCTGCTTGGGCAATACATTTCAAAGCCTAGAGCCCCTGCGGAGCCTGAAATAGACCCCCAGCTTCCGCTACCACCGCCGGAACCGGAATGGTTGACCAGTCTTGAACCACCAGCACCTCCCATCACGCCCAGGCTCGCCTTGTCACCGGTTGCTCCTCAACCGCTGCCGGTTCTAGCCCTGACGCCAATGCCGCAACTCACCGGGGCGGTGCAGGGTCCTGGCGGCAACAGCTCCGCCATCTTCCAATTGGGAACAACCTCCCTCTCCGCCGGCACCGGTAAAAGCATCGGCAACAGCGGCTGGCGATTGGACTCCATCAGCGGCGGCGGCGGGACAATCAGTCAGCGGGGCCAGCAGCGAACTCTGTCTACAGGGGGGCTGTTCTGACCTCATCCAATCCGCTGCTGCCCTCTCCCCTGCAGCTCTGGCAGGCGCCCACCAAGGCGGTACTTAGCGGTGAAGGCCCGCGTCAGCTGCCAGGAGCCTGGCGACTGATGCTGCTGGGGGACGGCAGTCCCACCCGCCATCTCAGGCTGCTCACAGGTGAGCCGGTGGCTGTGGATCTGATTGCCATGGAACCTGAAACCGCTGTCCCCAGCGAGGCCCCGGCGGAGGTGAGCGAGTTGCAGGCCCCGTTGCTGCGTCGCCAGGTCTGGCTCACCTGTGGCGGCCAGCCCTTAGCTTGGGCGGAGAGCTGGTGGAATCAGGCAGAAGCAGAGCTGCATCTCAAAGATCGCAATCTGCCGATCTGGAAAAGCCTGACCCAGGGCCGCTCGGAGCTGTTCCGGGAAGTGGATGGTCTGGCCCTGGTGGAGGCGAACTGGCTGGACGAGACCTTTGGGCATCGCGGTCCGTTCTGGAGCCGCCATTACCGCTTCTTCCGCAGCGGCGAGGCACTTACGGTGATCCGTGAGGTGTTCAGCCCGCAACTGGAAACCTGGCTAGGGCCAACCCTCCGCCAGGAGCTTCAGCAAAGTTCATGAACAATTTCGCGAGATTGTTGGGATTTGCTCTTGACAACTTGCCTTTACATGTGCTGCGAGGAATATGTGAGCACATTGGTTCACCGTGTCATGGCTGCTCTAAACCCCTGGCTCAGCCTCACCGACCTCAGTCGGATCTACGGCATTTCAGCCATCCACTGCGGTCGCATCCTTGAGCAGCAAGGGTGGCGCGATAAGCGCGGACGCCCCACACAAGAGGCGCTTGAGGCCGAAGCCGCCAGCTGTGCCGGCATCCATGGCCAGGGCCGCACTGTTTTCTGGAGCCGTGCCATCTGCGCGGAGCTTCTGGAAAGCAAGGGCTATGCGCCGATGAGCCGCAACGTCCAGATCGAACAATGGACCCAGTTGCTGGAAGCCATGCAGCAGGGCTCTCCTTCCATCACCGCGACGCCGGATCAGATGGCCGAAGAGATGCCCAAAGACCTTGTGGATGAGGTGAACCATCAACTACAAGTCCGCGGCTGCAGCTATCGCGTCAGCCGCCACCACCGTCAGACAAGCCGCAGCGCCTCCGCCTGCTGAAACTTCCGTCAGTCGCGGCGACGACTGGAGCGGGGCAACGACCGTCGTGGAGCTGTAGGTTGAGGATTAAGGGCGGGTGTTGCCGGGCCACGGGACCGTTGCCAGCGGTCCACTCGGAAGCTGTCTTCCTCCGGCCAGTCATCCACGGCCCCTGGCTCACGGGGCGTCATCGCAGGGGGGGGCGGTACCACTGGGCGACCCCGACGAGAAATTGCCTCAAGGGGACGTTTGACGCTGCGCAATGGTCGATCCGTCTCCTGCCAGGGCTCCCGCCAGGCGTCGTCCTCCTCCAGCAGCCACTCAACCTTGTCGCCCACCCAGCGGCCGACGGAATCCAGATCAAAACTGCTGCGGCGCTGACCGGGGCGACGTCCTGAAACGCCGTCCACAAACTGGCGGCCGGTCTCGATCCAGGTGTCCAGGCGACGGTCTCTGCGTTCTTCCATAACCCGACGTTACCGACGCCGACTGCGCAACCAACGCTCCCGTCGCAGTCCGATCAGAGCGATGGTGAAACCACCAAGTTCCAGAGACAACAGAAACACCTCCATCTCAGACCGCCGATTCAAACTGCAGCACGAAGCTGCAGTGCCATCGCCCACCGTGATGCTGTTCGCAACACCGCCGGCAGGCCGCGTTTCTGATGCGACGACGGTAGGGATAGCGGCTGCCGCAGCTGGGGCAGACCGCCCACCAGCGCGGTGGACGGACCGGCACGGGATAACTGTGGCGAACACTTACCTGAAACCGGTTCTGGGCGGCATTGATCGCCTCCATCCGTTCCCGAAAACGTGGACCGTGGCTCTCCCGTCGCCGCAACACCAGATCCACCCAGGCGTGGATCATCTCGTGACACAGGGTGCTTTCCGTGGCCTCCTGCGGCAACGGTTCGAGCAGCGGCTTCGACAGCACAATCTCACTGCCCCGGCCCTCCCCTGTGCCGGGGCCCCGCCGATAGAACCCGGCGGTTCGGCTCATTCGGCCGTCACTCCAACGCACGGAGCTCAGCGGTTGACCATTCATGGCCAGGGTCCCGTCGAAATGCTCGCGGTTGAGGCGATGAAAAATCGGCAGCAACGGCAGCAACGGCACGGTTGAAAGGGTTGCAGCGATGCAGCATCATCCTGCCGCGGTCAGTCAGACTCGTCGCTGCTTTGAAGGCAGGTGATGGAATTGGGTCTGATTCGTGAGGTGGGGGTCAAGTCACTCCTGGCAGGAGGTGGTGCCCTGCTCCTCTACTGGACCTACACCGCGGTGAAGCTGGTGCTCAGTGCCCGCGGTATCAATCCGCTGATCAAGCAGTTCTTCACTCAGGTTGCAGCCGGCCGCATCGATGCCGCCTATCTGCTCACCACCAAGGCCTACCGCCAGCACGTGAACCGCCAGCAGTTCATTCGTTTTCTGGCCGGCCTGAAGCTCAACAAGTTCCGCAACCTCAAATCCGGTCGCCCCCGCATCCAGGAAGGAGACGTGATCCTCACCGTGAAGCTGAAGGCGGAGAACGACGATGAACTTCCCCTCGACTTCACCTTCACCAAGGTGGACGACAACTGGCGGATAGCTCGCATCAACCGCGTCAATGCTTGATGTGCAGGGGCGAGCCGCCGAACTCCGGCTCCTGCTCAACCGAGCTGCCCACGCCTACTATGTGCTCGACGCCCCGGTCATGGAGGACGCGGTCTACGACCGTCTCTATCGGGAACTGGCCGACCTTGAGCAGAACCAGCCAGAGCTGATCACCGCCGACAGCCCCACCCAGCGCGTGGGGGGGGAGCCGGCCGAGGGATTCAGCAGCGTGGAGCACCGCATTCCGCTGCAGAGTCTCGACAACGCTTTCAACAGGGATGAACTTCAGGCGTGGCATGAGCGGCTGCTCAAACAACTCGACCGCAACCCCGGCACGGACCTGGCCCTGGTGGGGGAACTAAAGATCGACGGCAACGCCCTGGCACTGAGCTATCGGCATGGGGTGCTGGAGCGGGCTGCCACCCGCGGTGATGGCAGCAGCGGTGAGGAGATCACCACCAACGCGCGCACCATCAGTTCGATCCCACTGCGGCTACAAATCGACGACCCACCAGAGTGGGTTGAAGTGCGTGGTGAGGCCTTCATTCCCGATGGGACCTTCGCGGCCATCAACGCCAAGCGGGGAGCCCGCGGCGAAGCCCTATTCGCCAACCCCCGCAATGCCTGCGCCGGCACATTGCGGCAACTGGATTCCAAGGTGGTGGCGGCCCGGCGACTCGATTTCTTCGCCTACACCATGCATCTGCCAAACGACGCGACGGACCGACCCGAAAGCCAGTGGCAGGTGCTGCAGTGGCTGGAGCAGGCGGGCTTCCGCGTGAATCCCAACCGGGAGCTCTGCGCAGACATGGCAACCATCCACAGCTTCTGCGACCTGTGGCAGCAGCAACGCCACGATCTCCCCTACGCCACCGATGGGGTGGTGGTGAAGCTGAACAATTTACGGCTGCAAGACGAAGCCGGTTTCACCCAGAAAGCACCGCGCTGGGCCATCGCACTGAAATACCCAGCGGAGGAAGCCCCCAGCCGATTGCTGCGCGTGGTGGTGCAGGTGGGCCGCACCGGCGCCGTCACCCCCGTGGCTGAGTTTGAACCGGTGGCCCTGGCCGGCACCAGCGTCAGCCGCGCCACGCTGCACAACGCCGATCGCATCGCCGAACTCGATCTGCACCTTGGCGACACGGTGGTGGTGTGCAAGGCCGGCGAGATCATCCCGGAGGTGGTGCGGGTGCTGCCGGAGCTGCGGCCTGCTGAAGCGACTGCAGTGCAGCTGCCAACCACCTGCCCCGAATGCGGTTCAACCCTGGTGCGAGAGGGAGCAGAAGCCGCCACCCGCTGCATCAACAGCAGCTGCCCGGCAATCCTGCGGGGGGGGTTACGCCACTGGGTGAGCAAAAGCGCTCTGGACGTGGATGGCCTCGGTAGCAAACTGATCGAACAGCTGGTGGAGAGAGGTCTGGTGCACTCCATCGCCGATCTCTATCGCTTGGATGCGGCGTTGCTGAGTAGCCTGGAAAGGGTGGGTGAGAAGTCGGCCACCAACATGGTGACGGCCCTCGAGCAATCCAAACAGCAGCCCTGGCACCGACAGCTCTACGGCCTTGGGATCCGCCACATTGGCGAGGTAAACGCCAAAATTCTGGCGTCGGCCTACCCCAGCAGCGCCGAGCTGGGCGCCGCTGAGCCCGAATCCATCGCAGCGCTGCACGGCATCGGCCCAGAAATCAGCGCCAGCCTGAGCCAATGGCATGCCAACCCAAGCAACCTGGCACTGCTCGCCGATCTGAAGGAGGTCGGCCTGACTCTGAAAGCTACAGCAGTGGCACAGGTTGCTCAGATCAGCAATGATGGCAGCAGCAGCGGCGTGCTGCAGAGCAAAACCCTGGTGCTGACCGGCACCCTGCCCAACCTCAGCCGCAGTGAGGCCAAGGCCCTGATTGAAGCCGCCGGAGGCAAGGTGAGCGGCAGCGTCAGCACGAAAACCGATTACCTGGTGGCGGGTGAGGCAGCGGGCAGCAAGTTGACCAAAGCTGAAAGCCTGGGGGTTTTGGTGCTCAATGAAGCCGAATTGGAAGAGCTGCTGCGGCCATAAAAAAGCCCCCGCCGAAGCGGGGGGCGTTCAGTTGAATCGATATCAGATGCTGAAATCAAGCATTCAGAATACCTCTGTGATCTGGATCTCATTATTAAGATCAATCAGTTGATCGGCCTTGGTTCCCTTGACAATAATATTGCCAAGATCATGTCGGACCTGAAGGCTCTCATATGGAATGACCGGCCGGAACACTTCGAAGTCGATCGAAGAATTAATCACAACTACATCTCCTTGATCAAAACTGAAGCCCTTGATCTTGTCACGACCTGCAAATACGACATAAACATCAGAGCCACCTTTTTCTTTACGGATGTCATCACCCTTCTTGTCAAAGAATCAGTATCCAGCCTGGCCCCTTTTGCTATCAACTCATCTTCATCAAAGGAGTTAGCCTTTGATCTAGGTCTGGTCAAGATTTTTCATCAAGGTCACCCGATATGACTTCAGCTCGACGAAAAGTTTGACTTGCCCTGTGGAATCACTTCACCACTGGATCAAGACCGACTGCGGCAGAGCCAAGTTGGCGGATCTGCAGCAGCGCCGCGGCCCAATTGCCCGCGCGCGCCTGAGCTGGTTCATCCTGATCGCTGTCCTGCGGGACTGGCGCCTGCCCAATCCCGATCAGAGCGACGTGTCCACATCCTGAAGCGCCCGCCGGGCAGCTCGGCTCACCAGCCAGACCACGACCAGCGTGGCAAGCACCCCCACCAACCGCAGCACCCAGGTGCCGGCATCGGCATCGCCCCCCAGCACCTCACCGAAACGCGCCACATCACCGGCTAACGCCCCTAACCCGCAAAACAGCACCGTGCCGGGAAGGATGCCGATCAAGCCGATGCTGTAGTCCCGCAGGCTCACCTCACTGAGGCCGTAGGCCAAGTTGAGCAGGGAAAAGGGAAAGGCGGGTGAAAGGCGCGTCAGCAACACCAGCTTCAGCCCCTCCTTGCTGACGGCCCGCTCCACCGCCTGCAACTTGGGGAGCTGCTCCAACCGGCGCCGGGCCCAGTCGCGCAGTCGCGAGCGACTCAACAGAAACACCACCACAGCCCCCAGGCTGGCACCGACGAAAACCACTCCACTGCCGAGCCAGGTGCCATAAAGCACCCCTGCCAGCATCGACGCCCACACCCCCGGCAACAGCAACGTCACCCAGAGGGCGTAGAGCGGCATGAACAGCAATGCCCCGATTGGGGAGCGCAACAGCTCCAACCCATTCGGCAGCCAGTGCTGAAGCAAGGAGATCAAGCGAAATCACCCACACAAGACATGGAGCATTGCACTAACTGGATGCCGAGGTGTAGGAGCGCAGGGCAAAGAGCCAAAAGGCCCGCGCCGCGGCAAAAAAAATCACCGCCAGAGCCAGGCCCGCTAGCAGCATTGGCGCGGCGGCCTCACCGAGCAGCACCTGGGCCGGAACCGTAGTGAGAAATGCAACCGGCAGCACCAAGGTGAACAGCAGGCGCAGAGCCGGCGGGTAGGCGTTGAGGGGGTAACGGCCGGAGGCCAGCAAAGCCCGCAACACCTCTGTGGCATTCCAGGTTTTGACGAACCAGATGCTGGTGGCGGCGATCAGGAACCAGAGCGAATACAGGATCAAGCCACCTGCCAGCAGCATCACCAGCACGGTGAACAGCCCAGCCAGCGTGAGAACCACACCAGCCTGATGGCTACCCCAGGCCAAGACCCCCAGCCCCAGACCGATCTCCGGCAACCCCGCCGGCGAAAGCGTGCGCAACGACAACCAGAACTGGCTGTCGATCGGTTTGAGCAGCACGAAATCCAATGTGCCCTCGCGCACATGGGTGACGATCGCCCCGAGGTTCGGGCGCAACCAGGTGGTGGCCATGCCGTCGAAAACCGTGTAAAGCCCCTGCACCATCAGAGCCTGGGCCCAGCTCCAGCCTCCCAACGTCTTATCGGGGCCATAGAACAGCGAGAGCAGAAACAGGCTGCCGCTGAGGCTCATCGCCACCGCCAGCAGCTCGATCAGCACGTTGGACTGATATTCCAGCTGCACCGCCACGGCCGTGCCCCAGAAGCGACGTAGGGTTCGCCAATACCGCCCGATCACTATCAGGCCCCCATTGCGGTGTAGCGCCGCACACCAGCCCGCCAGAGCAGCAGCACCAGCGGCAACAGCAAAGCGATCCAGGCCAGTTGCGCCCCGAAGCCCGCCAACAGGTCCACTGGCTGGCCCGCCATCACCCGGGCCGGGAAGTCGATCAGATACGGGAAGGGCGTCCACTGGGCCAAGGCACGCACCGCTGGTGGGAAGGCTGTGATCGGCGCCAGCAGGCCTGAAAGGAACAAGAAGGGAATGAACTGAAGCCGCTCCAGGGCACTGGCCTTCTCACTCCAGAAGCAGAGGGCCGCAATCAAGCTCTGAAACAAAAAGTTAACGGCAAAGGCCATCCAGGTGGCCAGCCAGGCCAGCAGAAAGCCCCCCAACGACGGCAACCAGAAGGCCTGGGGCTGCACCGCAAAGAACGCCGCTGCGATCAGGGCCGCAAAGGGCAGACGCGTTAGCTGCTCACCGAGGTGGGCCGCCACATAACGCCAGAGCGGATGCAACGGTTGCAACAGATAGGGCGAAAGCCGGCCGAGAAGAGCGTCTTCCTCGAAGGCATAGACCACCCACACCACCGAGAACTGACGCACGAAAAAGGCGCTGAGGAAATAGCGATGCAGGGCCACACCGTCCAAACCAAGCCCAGAGCGCGCGTCACTACCGCTCCAGACGCTGAGCATGATAAACGGCAACACTCCGGAGAGTGCCCAGAGGGCAATCTCGGCGCGGTACTCGAGCATGTGGGCGTAATGGGTACCCAGCAACACGCGGACGATCCGCCGATTCAGCCCGAAGATCAACACAACGTTTGCAACAAGAGCAGAAACAAATCAGAGCTACAGACATTCATCATCACATAATTAAAAAAATTCACTCAGCAAGCAGCCCCTCACAAGAAAAATAGAAGAAGCTTTTTGCTGGAAATCAAAACACGTCAAAGCATTAGTCAGAGCATAAACTACAGGCCCTCTCCAATAAACTGCGAAGCACTTGATGAAAACATGCAAAAATGCTTTACACATCGAGAAGCCAAACAAGCTAAACAACAAGCGATCCCAAATCTGGCAAATATACGCAATAAACATCAAATCTTTCCGAGTAATTTCTCGGAAATATTTTAAAGAGTCGACAAACTTCTTGAAAGCCGCCTCACGAACTCTTGCATTTTCGAAATCATCAGGGAAAATAGGATCTCGACCATTAAGGCCATGGCCTCTCTTCCCAACATTGTGCTATCAGCGCCAGTTGAAATTTCATTATCAACACGCCTAAACGATATCGATTTAATTCTTCTGGGGAACGAGGATTCAGAAGAATTCTCAGAGAAGATTGAAAATAAAAATTATTTTTTTGATTTAGAGGGTGGTAGCGACTCTGCGATAATTAATTCGATATCAACAGAATCGACATTCTACCTTAAAGCTGGAGATGGAAAGGACACTGTCATTCTTACCGGAGACTTTGGGGAATCCACAATCTTGGGAGGATCAGGAAATGACTTTATTACAGTCAATGCTTTTACAAAAGGAGTCTCGGTCATTTCCGGAGGCGCCGGGAGCGATCGCATCGTCGGAATGGGTAGCGTTCTCGGAGGAGGAGGAAAGGATGTCTTGAAAACCTTATCTACGCATGCCGAAAATGTTTCAATGTGGGGTGGAAAAGGAACTGATACTCTGAGAGGAGGCTTAGGCGCTGATTTTTTAAGTGGCGGAAGGAGCAATGATATACTCATAGGAAATAGCGGCGGCGACGTCATCATCGGCGGCAGCGGAAAAGACAAATTAAATGGCGGTCTTGGAGATGATTATCTAAAGGGAGACGCAGGCAAAGATAAACTTATTGGCGGCAAAGGTTCAGATATATTCGACGTAGAGGGTAAAGATATTATAAGAGACTTCAGCCCTAGCGAAGGAGATGTCATCAACATCAACGAAGAACAATATGGAACAAATATTTCTGCAATAGATACCGATAAAGGCACTATCCTTACCTCTGATACTGGACTTGCAGCACTAATCAAAAACACAAGCTCTTTTATCATCCAAGCATATCTTGAATTTTATTGATTCAAGTCAATTAGGTTTTCAACCTTCAACTTAGGCACTATGCACAGCATCAGATCTTTGCAAAGTTATTACTTGGTCCGGATTTTCATTAATATTTAGAAAGTGTCGCCTTCCATAGAGATATCACCAATGGCGGAATGTTCAAAACAAAAAAATGCAGGGCATATTACCAATAACTGCAGCCATAACTTCGCAGCGCTACTCACATACACCCAGCAAAAATCAATAGTTGAAGTACAGAGAAGTGTTTGTTGCGCCCATAATGTTGCTATTACTAAGCCAATACGAAAATACCGAGTCAATTCAAAGCACCATTGTCAACCAATAGATTTCCTTAATAAAATACATATTAATCACACGAA
Organism: Synechococcus sp. AG-670-A05; assembly: GCA_003211535.1. Taxonomy (GTDB): domain Bacteria; phylum Cyanobacteriota; class Cyanobacteriia; order PCC-6307; family Cyanobiaceae; genus Parasynechococcus. Next base: position 14,360 of record QCSJ01000024.1, read on the forward strand.
TGTCACGCCACTTGATGGCCATCAATTGCCACGATCACCTCCCTGCCATGGAAACAAATTGCCCTAAAAAATAATTCAAGCGGAGGCATATTTTTTTACAGACGCGCAAGCAGTTCGCGTAATTCAATACTTTTGCCACGCTCTCATCTCAAAACAATGCGCAAACAATGACATGGAGGCAAGATATTGAATTGCCTAAGATAATTTTCTTGGCTTTAGTCCGAAGATCCGCATCAGACCCGCCCTTGCTGGAACAACCCACCGATTAGTTCTTCGATCGGTGGATCGGTCACATCCAGATCGCGCACGGGGAAGCGATCCAGCAACTGCGCCACCACAGTGGTGAGCTGGTCGCGGGGCACCAATAGCCGCACATCACAGCCCTCCAACTGCTCCAGACGCCCCAGCCCAACCAGGTCATCCGCTTCCACGGGCGATTCCAACTCCAGCCGTACCTCTCGCTCTGGCGCCAATTGATCCGCCAGCGCCTCGAGGGGGCCGTCGTGGAACAACCGCCCCTGGTGGATCAACAGCACCCGTGGGCACAACGCCGTGATGTCGGCCATGTAGTGGCTGGTGAGCAGCACCGTTGCCCCCGTGCGGCGGTTGTACTCCGCCAGAAACTGCCGCACCCGGGCTTGAGCATTCACATCCAGCCCCAGCGTGGGCTCATCGAGGAACAACACCTCCGGCTCGTGCAGCAATGCCGCCAAGAGTTCGGCCTTCATCCGCTGACCGAGGGAAAGCTTGCGCACCGGCCGGGTGAGCTCCTCCCCCAGCTCCAGCCAATCAGCCAGCTCCTTGATCCGCCGCCAGGCCACAGCATCGGGGATGCCGTAAACCGCCGCATTCACCCGTAGCGAATCCATCGGCGGCAGATCCCAGAGCAGCTGCTGCTTCTGCCCCATCACCAGGGTGATCCGGCGCAGAAACTCCGCTTGACGGCGCTGAGGCCGGTGGCCCGCCACCTGCACCTCCCCGGCGCTCGGGTGGATCAAGCCGCAGAGCATTTTCAAGGTGGTGGTTTTGCCGGCTCCGTTGGCGCCGAGAAAGCCCACCATCTCGCCGGGCTCAATCCGGAAGGTGACTTCCTGCACCGCGGTTACGTCCCGGGTGCGGCGGCGGACAAAATGGCGCAGGGTGCCGGCCAGCCCGGGCTGCTTCTCGGCAACCCGGTAGATCTTGCTCAGCCCCTCAACTTGAATCACCGAATCAGCTCAGATCTGCCAAGCGCTTGCGGGCCAGATCAGCCTGGGCCTGCTTCTCATCCAGGTTGGCTTGGCATTCCGCCACCACCTCCGGCGGTGCCTTGTAGGCGAAGTTGGGATTGCCCAGCCGGCCCGCCAGGCCCTTGATCTCCTTCTCGGCCTTGGCAATGTCTTTCTCCAAGCGGCCCCTGAGCGCATCGAGATCGACGAGACCTTCAATCGGCAGCAGCACCTGCAGTTCACCGCTCACCCCCGCCAGGGCCTTGGCCACTGGAGCCGCGTCTGCCTCAGCCGGCGCCATCACCGCCACAGACTCCGCCCGCGTCAGAGCTGTGATGTCAGCCGTGCCTTGGATTAGCACATCCTGCAGCTCGCCGCGACCGGTGACAAAGCGCACCGGCACAGATTGGGAGGGCTTGAGGCCCGCTACCGCGCGCAGGTTGCGCACCACCCGGATGGCACCGATCAGCTCAGCGAAGGAGGCTTCCAACGAATCATCCAGAGCGCTTTCATCTAAGACAGGCCACGGCTGCAGGGCCAGGAAAGTGGTCTCCGGCTCGCCAGTGACGCTGTGCCAGAGCTCCTCGGTGAGGTGGGGCATCAGCGGATGCAGCATTAGGTGCATCTGACTGATCACCTTGGCCAGCACCTGCTTGGCCACCCGCTGATCAGCCAGGGCCTCGGCTGAGGGGTTCTCACCGGGGTTGAGCCGGCGCTTGCTCAGTTCCAGATACCAGTCGCAGACGTCGTTCCAGGCGAACTCGTAAAGCCCCTTGGCCGCTTCACCCAGGCCATAGCTGCTGTAACGCTCGGCCGTTTCCCGATTCACCCGGGCCAAAAGGGAGAGGATCCAGCGGTCCGCCAGCTTCAGGGCCGCGGGGTCGGGATCCCCAAGTTGGGCCGGCGTTTGGCCGCCCAGGTTCATCAGGGCGAAGCGCGTGGCATTCCAGAGCTTATTGGCGAAATTGCGCGAGGCCTCCACCGTGGCGGAGGTCTCCATCTTGCGGTCGTAGTCCAGGCGGATGTCCTGACCAGCACCGGCCACTTCCCGCACAAGGGCGAAGCGCAGAGCATCGGTGCCGTAGCGGTCGATCAGCAGCAACGGATCGATGCCGTTGCCGGCGCTCTTGCTCATCTTGCGGTTCTGCTCATCCCGCACCAGGCCGTGGATATAAACGTCCTGGAAGGGCATCTCGCCGATGAAAGCGCCGGCCATCATCGTCATCCGGGCCACCCAGAAAAAGATGATGTCAAAGCCCGTCACAAGGGTGCTAGTGGGGTACCAGCGCTGCAAGTCAGCGCTATCGGCATCGGGCCAACCCAGGGTGGAGAAGGGCCAGAGGCCGCTGGAGAACCAGGTGTCGAGCACATCCTCGTCCTGCTCGATCTCCGCCGCCGCGCCGTACTCCGCCTTAGCCTTCTCCAGGGCTTCGGCTTCGTTGCGAGCCACCACGTAGGGCGTGTTGTCGGTGTACTTGCCGCCGGTCTCGCTGATCACGAACCAGGCGGGGATGCGATGCCCCCACCAGAGCTGGCGGCTGATACACCAGTCGCGGATGTCGGTGAGCCAATCGCGGTAGACCTTCTCCCAGCGCTTAGGAATGAAGCGGGGATCCTGCTTCTGCAGCGCTTCGCGACAGCGAGCCGCCAAAGGCTCGGTTTTGACAAACCACTGGGTAGAGAGCAGCGGCTCCACCGGCACCTTGCCGCGGTCGGAATAGGGAACGCTGTGTCGGTAGTCCTCCACCTTCACAAGCAGCCCCAGCTCCTCCAAGCCAGCCACCAAGGCCTTGCGGGCCTCGAAGCGGTCCAGCCCCTCGAACTTCCCCGCCTCCTTGTTCATCGTGCCGTTCTTGCGCATCACCGTGATCTGAGGCAGACCGTGGCGCTGGCCGATGGCGAAATCATTGGGGTCGTGGGCCGGCGTCACCTTGACGCAGCCGGTGCCGAACTCTTTCTCCACGTGGTCGTCAGCCACGATTGGAATCTCCCGCCCCACAAACGGCAGCGTGAGGGTCTGACCCACCAGGTGGGCGTAGCGCTCGTCGGTGGGATTCACCGCCACCGCCGTATCGCCCAGCATGGTTTCGGGCCGGGTGGTGGCCACCTCCAGATGGCCGTCGCCGCTGCTGAGCGGGTAGCGGAAATGCCAGAGGTGGCCGTCCACCTCCTTCATCTCCACCTCCAGATCACTCACCGCCGAACCGGAGGCGGGGCACCAGTTCACCAGGTATTCACCGCGGTAGATCAGCCCCTGCTCATACAGCCGCACGAAGGCCTCCTTCACCGCCTCACTCAGGCCCTCGTCCAGGGTGAAGCGCTGGCGCTTCCAATCCACTGAGTAGCCCAGTCGCCGCAGCTGGCCCACAATGCGGCCACCGCTTTCGGCCTTCCAATGCCAGGCCCGCTCCAGGAAGGCATCGCGGCCGAGCTCATGGCGGGTCTTGCCCTCCTGCTTGAGTTGTTTCTCGAGGATCGTCTGTACCGCGATCGAGGCATGGTCGGTGCCGGGCAGGCAAAGCACGTTCATACCAGCCAGGCGCTGGTAGCGCACGATCGTGTCGATCAGGGCCGTGTTGAAGGCATGGCCCATGTGCAGGCTACCGGTCACGTTCGGGGGCGGGATCACCAAAGAGAACGGTTCACCGGGGGCCTTCGGGTCGGGATGAAACGCACCCTGATCCTCCCAGGCCTGCTGCCAGCGGGCCTCAGTGCCAACCGGGTCGTAGGTCTTAGCCAGTTCGGGCACAGGAGGCAGAGGATTCGGTCAAGCCATGGTCGCAAAAGGTGCTGCAGTACCGGCCACCACAGGCGTTCACGGTGGATTTCGCCGATTCATCGATCAACTACAAGTTGCTCTTCTGGGTGCGCAATCCCCTGGAAACCTTTGGTTTGGGAAGCGATCTGCGTCAAGCCTTCTGGACGGCGTTTGACGATAACGGCATCGGCATTCCCTTCCCGCAGCGCCAGGTGTATCCGATGGAATGGCCCCCCTCCAAGGAGCAAACCCACTGGCTTGGCAGCCCCACCCAACAGCTCCAGGCCGAGGCAGACAGCGATTCAGCTAACGATTTAACTGGCGAGACGTCCTAGATACTCCTCCTGGCGTCCGGCATTGATCCAACCAGTGGCGATCAGCTTGCTGGTTCTCTCGTTCACCCGTCCACGGTGAATGTGGGATGGTCCAGCGGGAAAGATCAGCAACTTGCCCCGCTCCGCCGGTTCGTGGTGGTCCTGCCAGTGGAACTCGGTGCCGGCCTCATCAACGTCGTTGCAATAGAGAATCCAAGCCAGCACCCGATGCACCGGTTCAGTGGCCTCATCGCTAATGGTCCAATCGCAGTGCCAACGCTTGAACCCTTCCCCCGGGGCATAGTGCTGGAGGTTGAAGATCGGATTCACAAACAGGCTCTGCTGCGGGCAGCACTTCCGGAACACCGGCCGTTCCTGCAGATAGCGCTCCAAGCCGGCCGTAACCCCACGAAGGATCAGTTGCGATAAGGCGAAGGATTCCGGTTCCGAACGATCAATCGCTACCAGGCTGATATCAGTGCTCTGCTTGGCCGGCTCGCCGCCTCCCTCCGGCCCGAAAGCCACTCCAGGGCGCTGCAGATCCACCCGACTGTCGAAGAACTCTGTCACGGCATCGGCCACCGAGGCGAAGCCGGCATTGCTGTAGCGACCTATCAGATTCATGCCGCAGCGTCCAGACGGGGAATCGCGACCACAGCATCCAGAACCTGCCAGCGGCCCCGATCGGCCACCACCTGATTCGCCAACTGCACCCGCTCAATCACCGCCGCAGCCCGCTCGAGATCCAAAGGGACACCCGGCCCCATCGGCAGCACCAGCACCTGTTGTTCCGCCGGATCCGCCATCACCTGCAGGTCTAGATCCTCCAGTTCCCGCTCAAAGAACATCCGCCGCATGCGCGTGGTCACCGTTGGGCCTAGGGATTCCACGAAACGGGTCATCCCCGTCTCGTCGCCGGAACAGCCGCAGTTCAGCGATAACCAGATCAGCAACTTCACCCAGCTGTCCACCCTCCAGAGCGGCTGAAAGCTCTCGCGGTGCTGCCGCACCAGTTCACCGATGGCGAAATCGAACAGGGTGGCCTGAAGGCCAGTGGCGTCAGCGGAATCCATGCCGTTCATCTTCACCTGCGAGAGGTCAGACTGGAATCAATGGCTGCTCTCCACATGGCCCTGGATCTCAACGATCCCGAACTCGAATTCTCCGATCTGGTCTACGCCTACCAGAGCTGGGTGATGGCGGTGATCAACGACGAGAAGCTTGGCGGTGACGACAAACTGCTGACGGATGACATCACCGAGGACGCGCTCAACTCCATGCGCTTTCTACCCGGTGAAGTGACCAGTGCCATCGAGACCAGCCTGGCCCGCGTGTATGAGGTGGATGCCGATGAGCTGGCTGAACTGCTCTTCCCCGAAGACTGAACCCAGCCATGGTCTGGACCGCTGACGCTATACCGTCCCAGGAAGGGAGAGTTGCCCTGGTCACAGGTGCGAACAGCGGATTGGGCCTGGCAACTGCGCGTGCCCTCAGTGCTCGGGGGGCCACTGTGGTCATGGCCTGTCGGTCCCGGCGCAAGGCGGAAGCAGCAAGAAGCCAGCTTCTGGAAGTAGGGCTCACAGGCCTGGATCTGCTGGAGCTTGACCTGGCGGACCTCAACAGCGTGCGCTGTGCGGCATCGGAGCTCTGCGATCGATACGGCCACCTGGATCTGCTGTTCAACAACGCCGGAGTGATGGCTCCACCACGCACCCTCACCAAACAGGGTCATGAACTCCAGTTAGGAGTGAACCACCTCGGCCACATGGCCCTCACCCTGCAGCTGCTGCCGCTGATGCAAGGCCGCCACGACGCCCGCGTGGTGACGGTGACCTCCGGCGCCCAGTACTTCGGCCGTATCCGCTGGACTGATCCCAGTTGGAACGAGGGCTATGACCGCTACGGCGCCTACAGCCAGAGCAAGCTGGCCAATGTGATGTTCGCGCTGGAGCTGGAGGCGCAGCAGCAGGAGCAAGAGAGTGGCATCCGCTCTCTGGCGGCCCACCCTGGGCTGGCTAGAACGGATCTGCAGCCAACGGCCATCGCCACTGGCGGCAACCAGTTTGAGGCACTGGTTTATCGACTGATGGATCCTTTGTTTCAGAGTGCCGATATGGGTGCCCTTCCCCAGCTTCATGCCGCCACCGCGGAAACTGCGCAGGGGGGAGAGCACTACGGCCCGGATCAATGGGGGGGAATGCGAGGCCACCCAACCCGCTGCTGGATCGCCCAAGCCGCCCTCGACCGGGAACAGCGTCAACGGCTCTGGCAACTCAGCGAAGAGCTGGCTGGTGGCCTCCTGATGCCATGACCACTGGTTCCTCGCCTGCCTTGAACCCCCGCCAGCAAGCACTGCTGAAGGCTCTCAACGCCTGTGGTGACGAAGTTAGTGGCCAACAGCTGCACCGCAGCCTCGATGACGGGGTCACCATGGGACTTGCCACCGTGTATCGCAACCTGCGACAACTGCAGCAACGGGGCCTGGTGCGCTGTCGCCATCTGCCCACGGGCGAAGCGCTGTATGCCCCCGTGGACCGGGATCGCCATCACCTCACCTGTGTGGACTGCGGGAAGACCCAGGTGCTGGACCATTGCCCCATCCATGGCCTTGACGTCCCTGCGGAAAGTCGAGCTGATTTCGAATTGTTGTTTCACACGCTTGAGTTCTTCGGATTGTGCAGCTGCTGCCGTCCGCAACCGACCTCCGAACCATGACCCTGGCCGCGACTTACTACGGAGCCAATGGATGGCTGCTGGAATTCAACAACCTTCGGGTTCTCGTGGACCCCTGGTTGCGGGGAAGCCTGAGTTTTCCGCCTGGGGCATGGTTGTTGAAGGGAGTTCTCCCCAATGAGCGACCCGCACCCGGGAGTCTCGATCTACTGCTGCTGACGCAGGGGCTGGCCGACCACAGCCACCCGGAAAGCCTGGAGCTGCTGCCGCGTGATCTACCTGTCATCGGCTCGGCCTCCGCAGCACGGGTGGTGCAATCCCTTGGATTTCAAAGTGTGACCCGCCTCAGACCAGGGCAGAAGACCAGCCATCAGGGACTGACGGTGCGCGCCACCGCCGGAGCCCCTGTGCCCATCGTGGAAAACGGCTATCTACTCGATCACGCCTCCGGACAGCTGTATCTGGAGCCCCATGGCTTCCTCGATCCAAGTGTGCCCGAACAACCCTTGGATGTGGTGATCACGCCTATGGTGGACTTGGTACTTCCTGCCCTTGGGGCCATTGTGAAGGGCCGCAGCGTGGCGCTGGAATTGGTGCGGCGTTTCCAACCCAACACCATGTTAGCCAGCACCTCCGGTGGCGATGTGCGCTTCAGCGGCGCCTTGAGTGGAATCCTGCAAATGAATGGGTCCGTCAAGGAGACCGGCCGTGACTTGCCGGCGAGCATCCGATGGTTGGACCCAAGCCCAGGGGAACGATTGGTGCTGAAACCGTAAGACGAGCAAATCCTCGTAAACCCGAAGGCCTCAATCAGCGGAATTGCGTTACAATTGGTTACAAATTCAGCGAAATCCCACGATGGCCAACGACAACTGGTTCCAGACCACCGCAGCCCGTGAAATCCATCTGGAGCAGCTCAAGCAGGTCGAGCGTTTTAATGGCCGCGCAGCCATGTTCGGCATCGTTATCGGTGTCATCACCGAAGGACTGACCGGAGCAGGCATTGCCCATCAGATCGGCCTTGGCCCTCTTGTTGATGGCTACGCCGCCTGCCGCACACAATTCCTTCCCTTTTGTTTCTGACCCTCAAAACCATCCCCGGGCTGACCGGTCCCAGCCACGGGCCATGAAACGGTCACAACAGCGACAGAAACCGACTATTCTTAAAAGACGTTGGTCCGGGTCAACTGGATGCAGTTAGTTCCAGGCCATGCAACGGGGGTCAGGACGCTGTGGAGACGCCAATGTCCCCCCTCTCTCTGATTCAAAAACGCACCCAGCGCTTTCAGCGCCTCGAAGCTGCTCAACGCCAGATGGCCAAGGTAGAAGGTTATTTCGACCTTGAGGTGAACAGTTCCCGAATCGCACCGGCTCCCTTATACGACCTCTCCTACCGAGCCATTAGTGCCAACTGGCTCTGAACCACCGCCCGATCGACTATTTCGCTGTGTTCAACGGTTATCGACTCACAGCACGTCACTGTTCGTGCCGTAACAGTGAAGCCGTCCTGAACACAGCGGTCACATGATCAAACTCGGCGGTCGGGTAGTGGAAACGCCTATGGGATCCACTATAGATTCCATTCGCGATGGTGGCTTCTGGGTTTGCGATCGTAATCGTAACTGCCGTGAAGTCTGTGGACTCTGGGAGGCAGAACAATTTCTGCGCGAGCGAGAGCGGGGATTTGATGACCCCTAT
>QCSJ01000025.1 GCA_003211535.1 Synechococcus sp. AG-670-A05
TCCCCAGCCGCGCACTGCTCAAACTGCAGCGGTTGTTTGATCGTCATGCCTTCTGGGCCCGTGGCCGCAGCTTTGCCCAGCTGCGCCGGCTGCTTGCCGGTAGCGATGCGGCGGTGAGCCTCTGGCGTGGGAAACGGCTGGTGGGCTTTGGCCGGGCCAGCTCCGATGGCTTCAGCCGCGCTGTGCTCTGGGACGTAGTGGTGGCGGGTGATCTCCAAGGCCATGGCCTGGGCCGCCGGGTGATCGAAGAACTCCTCCACACCCCGCCAGTGGTGGGCGTGGAACGGGTCTATTTAATGACCACCAACAGTGCCGGCTTTTACCGCCAACTGGGCTTTCAAGACGCCTCGCCCCAGCAGCTGATGGTGCTGCGCCGCTGACGCGGTCCGCCCAGCACAAGCTAGGTACGATCCGGTTTCGCCCCTACCGACGATGCCGCGGTCCGCGTCCCAGTCCACTCAAGATGCCATGCAGGGCAATCTGTTCGGCGCGCCGGAGCCCGCGGCAGCCGCTGCGTCGGTTCACTCGCCCGCCGCAGCCAGCAACGATCTCAGCGACGACGAGCTCGGTGCCGATTCCGCCGCACGCCCCCGCATGCGCCAGGCCACGTCACGCGAGACCAAAAGCGATGAACTGGCTACAAGCGGTTCTGAACCCAGCAACGACGAACCGGCCTGGGCCCATCACAGCCAGGTGGATCCGCTGCAGCTCACGCCAATGCTGCGGCACTACGTGGAGCTCAAAGCAGCCCACCCCGAGCGGGTGTTGCTCTACCGACTCGGCGATTTCTTCGAATGTTTCTTCGAAGACGCCATCGAACTCTCGCGGGTGCTGGAGCTCACCCTCACCGGCAAGGACGGCGGCAAACCGATCGGCCGCGTCCCGATGGCCGGCATCCCCCACCACGCCGCTGATCGTTACTGCACCGACTTGATCAAGCAGGGCTTCAGCGTGGCCCTCTGCGATCAGCTCGAAACCACCCCCGCCAAGGGTGCCATGCTCAAGCGCGATATCACCCGGGTGCTCACCCCCGGCACAGTGCTGGAGGAGGGCATGCTCAGCGCTCGCCGCAACAACTGGCTGGCGGCCGTTGTGGTGGAGCCGGCCCAGGGCCAGCAACCCTTTCGCTGGGGACTGGCCAGCGCTGATGTGAGCACCGGCGAGGTGCAGGTAATGCAACGGCAGGAGAGCAGCGCGTTACATCAACACCTGGCCCAGCAGGGGGCCTCCGAACTGCTGTGGGTTCCAGGCGACGACGACGCCACCCGCCCCGTCTGGTGCCCGGAACGGCTGCGGCTCACACCCATGAATCGAACACCCTTCAGCCCGGCAGAAGCGCAGCTCACCGTTCAGCAGCATTACTGCCTCGCCAGCCTTGATGGCCTTGGTCTGGCGGAGCATCCCTTGGCGCAACAGGCCCTCGGCGGGCTGCTGCACTACCTCCAGGAGACCCAACCGCTGGAGGAGGACAGCCGCATTCCACTCGAGGTGCCCGCCATCGTTCACCCCGGTGATGCCCTGGTGCTAGACGCCCAGACCCGCCGAAACCTGGAACTCACTGCCACCCAGCGCGACAACCGTTTGCAGGGTTCCCTGCTCTGGGCCCTGGATCGCACCCTTACCGCCATGGGTGGTCGCTGCCTGCGTCGCTGGCTCGAAGCCCCCCTGATGAAAAGCAGCACCATCCTGCAGCGTCAGGATCTGGTGAGCACTCTGGTAAACGAGCGCCAGCTGCGGCTCGCGGTCCGACAACTCCTGCGTCCGATGGGGGATCTCGAACGGCTGGCCGGACGGGCGGGAGCCGGCCATGCAGGCGCCCGTGATCTGGTGGCCATCGCCGATGGCCTGGAGCGATTGCCCCAACTCACCGTGCGCCTGCAGCTCGAGATCAACTCCGGACCGGAGTGGCTGCATGATTTGCTCCACCCCGATCCCGCCCTTGCCGAACTGACCCGCACCATCCGCCACAACCTGGTGGATGCACCGCCCCTGTCGCTCTCAGAAGGACAGCTGATCCATGACGGCGTAGACCCAGTGCTCGATGGACTGCGCAACCAACTCGATGATCAGGACGCCTGGTTGGCCCATCAGGAACAGCAGGAGCGTCAGCTCAGCGGCATCAGCACCCTCAAGCTTCAACACCATCGAACCTTTGGGTACTTCCTTGCGGTGAGCAAAGCCAAAGCCACCGCCGTGCCAGACCACTGGATCCGCCGCCAGACACTGGCCAATGAAGAACGGTTCATCACCCCTGATCTCAAGGAACGGGAGGGCCAGATCTTTCAACTGCGCGCCCGCGCCTGCCAGCGGGAGTACGAACTCTTCTGCCGGTTGCGCGAACAGGTGGGCACCCTAGCGGCACCGATTCGGCAGGCCGCCAGGGCCATCGCCGCATTGGATGCCCTCACCGGCCTGGCCGATGTGGCCGCCATCGGCGGCTATTGCGCTCCGACCATCACTGACAGCAGGATGCTCCAGCTGGAGGCCAGTCGCCATCCCGTGGTGGAACAACGGCTGGTGGAAAAAAGCTTCACGCCCAATGATGTGCAGCTGGGTGACGGCACCGATCTGGTGGTGCTCACCGGCCCCAACGCCAGCGGTAAGAGCTGTTATTTGCGCCAGATCGGCCTTATCCAGCTGATGGCTCAGATCGGCAGCTGGGTGCCGGCCCGCTCGGCATCAATCGGGATCGCCGATCGGATCTTCACCCGCGTCGGCGCCGTCGATGATCTGGCCGCCGGCCAGTCCACCTTCATTGTGGAAATGGCGGAAACCGCCAACATCCTCCACCACGCCAGTGAGAGGTCTCTGGTGTTGCTGGATGAGATCGGCCGCGGCACCGCAACCTTTGATGGCCTGTCTATCGCCTGGGCCGTAAGCGAACATCTGGCCGGCCATCTCGGCAGCCGCACAGTGTTCGCAACTCATTATCATGAGCTCAATAAACTAGAAGCGGAACGCGACAACGTTGCCAACTTCCAGGTGTTGGTGGAAGAAACAGGCGACGACCTGGTATTTCTGCACCAGGTCAAGTCAGGCGGCGCCAGCCGCAGCTATGGCATAGAAGCCGCACGCCTGGCCGGTCTGCCAAAACCCGTCTTGCAACGGGCCCGGCAGGTGCTAAATCAGCTGGCGGCCTGAGGCAAGGCCAGCATCAAACTGCCCATCTCCAGGGCCTCCAGGCCATAACTCCAGCCCAGGTTGCTCTTGATTCCAGCCCGCTCGAGTGCCTGCTGCATGGTATCGGTTGTGAGCACACCAAAGATCACAGGAACCGCAGCATCTCGAGCCACCGCAGCGATCCCTTTGCTGGCTTCAGCCACCACCACATCGAAATGGGGTGTATCGCCACGGATCACCGCGCCCAGAGTGATCAACACGTGGTAGCGGCCGCTGCGCGCCATCTGCTGCGCCACGATCGGCAGTTCAAACGACCCGGGCACCCAGGCCACATCCAGTTGCCCACTGGTCTCAGAGACGTCAAGGCCATGACGTTTGAGGCAATCGAGACAGCCGCTCAGCAGCTTGGCCGTCACCAAATCATTAAAACGGGCCACGACGATGCCGATGCGCAGTCCTGACGCATCCGAAAAACGTCCCTCAAAGGTGGCCATGGGGCGGTGCCAGCTGAATCACAGCCATCGTGCCACCACCCAGGTTGTGACCGACGTCGTCGTTAGACCACAAAGAAGCTCACTCCCCAGTTCAGCAGCACCAGCGCCACCCAGACAGCACTGCCCAACAGGATCAGACGGTTGGAACGGCCGCTGTCTTCGCTGGAGGCATACAGCACCGGCACCGCCACGATGAGAGCAAAAGACGCCACTACCAGGGCCAGAACGGTCAGCGTGTTGAGGAACTGCATGGGTCTGGAAGACTAAACTCGATTTTCACACGAGAGCGTTGGCCTCTGCGAGAGAGACGAGCACTCTTCACACCATGAAGGCGTGGTCAGACCAGACCACCAGGGAGAATCTTCGGTCCATGCGAATCTTCCTTCGACCGAGGGTCAACTGGAAAAGCTTCACCTCGACCGATGGCGCCTCAGCTGCCTGACTTTCTTGGTCTCGGAACCCAGAAGGGCGGAACCACAACTCTGCACTGGCTTCTGGCCCAGCATCAGCAGGTGCATCTGCCAGAGTGCAAGGAGGTGCAGTTCTTCACCCAGCACCACCATCAGGGTGAAGTCTGGTACCGCAGCCACTTCGTTAATGCTGCCCCCCAGCAACGATGTGGAGAAATAACACCCTTCTATCTCTTCCACCCCAAGGCTCCAGGCCGGATCCACGCTCTGCTACCACACGCGAAATTAATAGTGCTGTTGAGGGATCCAGTCGAGCGGGCGATCTCCCATTATTTTCATGCTCGCAAACGTGGTTTCGAGCCGTTGGAGCTCGAAGACGCGTTTGCGGCGGAATCCACCAGGCTCGCGAATGGAGACCCGTTCAATTTTCAAAAACACAGTTACATCAGCCGAAGCCGCTACCTCGAACAACTTGACCGCTACGAGGCCCTGTTTCCAAGACACCAATTGTTGATCCTGCGCAGCGAGGATCTTTTTCTACAGACGGAGCTGATCTGGCCACGCCTGCTCGAATTTCTTGATCTCCAACCCACCACGACGCCTGAACGTATCCCTCAGGCCAACGCCGGACGTAGAGAAGCCCGCAGCATCGAACCCGCTCTGCGGGATCGGCTGCGGGACCAATTGAGCGGAACCGTTGCCGGCGTCTGGAGCCGCTATGGCATCACCTGGGAATGGGGCTTGGACTGAAGCGAGAGTTCAGACTCGGGCCATGACAGCACTGCTGAGGGCATCCCGCAGACCCCGCACCACCGCCACCATCGCCAACTCGTCGTTGAGGCGGTTCACGGCGGAGCCAACACCGACGCCAGCGGCGCCGGCGGCAATCGCCATCGGCACAGTGACCGACGACAGGCCGGAGGCGCAAAGCACCGGAGCTGCCGACACACGGCTGATGCTGTGGGCCGAGGCCAGGGTGGGGGCGGCCTTCTCTATCAGACCGAGGCTGCCAGCGCTGAAGGGCTTGGAGCTAGTGCCGCCTTCGGTCTGGATCAGATCCGCACCAGCGGCCACCAGGTCGATCGCCAGCTGTTCCTGCTGATCCATCGGCAGCACGTGGGGCACGGTGACGCTAAGCACCACCCCCGGCAGCAGCTCCCGAGTGCGTCGGGTGAGTTCAAGCACCTCCTCGACACCGAAGATGCGGCCCTGGGGATAAAACACATCGAAGTTGCCTATCTCAACCATCACAGCACCGGCGGCCACGGCAGCAGGGAACTGCTCCGGCTCCACCGAGGACACGCACACCGGCACACCACCGGAGGCCTCGATCGCTACACGCACCAGTTCGGTGTCGCAGGCCACATCGATCAGATCCGCCCCGCCATGACCGGCGGCCCTGGCCACGCGCTCCACGCTGGCGGCATCGAAATTCATCAGGCCAGCGATCACCTTGAGGGTGGACCGCTGCTCGAGGCTGCGCTGCAAAGCGGCGGGCAGCTGCTGAAGACGGGTCATGGGGACTGGACAGCAATCCCTTAATTCTCACACCGTGGGGGAACAGCGCCGATCCCCCTTGAGCTGGACTCCCTGGCACGACCGTATGCACCGACGGCTACAGCAGCAACCACAGCTGCTGCCCAAGGAACGACCGCTGCTGCTGGCGGTGTCCGGCGGCCAGGACTCAATGGCCCTGCTGGTGCTGCTGGTGGACCTGCAGAGGCTGCACCACTGGCCGCTGAGCATCTGGCACGGCGACCACGGCTGGTATCAGGGTTCAGCCACGATCGCCGCAGAACTCAGCAGCTGGTGCCAGCACCGCGGCCTGACGATCCAGGTGGCTCAAGCGGAACCGGGCAGCATCAGCAGCGAAGCCAGCGCCCGCCACTGGCGCTACGGCCAACTGCAACAGCGAGCCAAACAACAGGGTGCCGATGTGGTGACGGGCCACACCGCCAGCGACCGGGCGGAAACACTGCTGCTGCAACTAGCCCGCGGCACGGATCTGGCTGGACTCTGCGCCCTACGCCCCGTGCGACCCCTTCGCAACGACTCCCCAGAGGGTCCCCAGCTGCGGCGGCCTCTACTGGGCTTCAGCCGGGCCGAGACCGGCGCGGTGTGCCGAGAGCTGGAGATTCCGATCTGGCAGGACCCCAGCAATCAATCATTCGCCTTTGCGCGAAACCGCATCCGGTCCGAGGTGCTGCCGGTGCTAGAGCAACTGCATCCGGGCTGCAGCCAACGGATGGCAGACCTGGCGGAACGGACGTCCCAGCTGCGGGACACGCAGCAGGAGCTGAGCCAGGTGGCGCTGGACTGCCTGCGCACCAACACTGGCCTGGATCGTCGCCGCCTCGGGGCGTTGCAACCATCCAGCCGGCGGCAGCTGCTGATGGCATGGCTCGCGCAACAACAGGCCCCTGTATTGAACGCAGCTCTGTTGGAGGAGCTCAGTGAGCGGCTGGCCCTCGGCGCTGCCGGCGGCGGCTGCGACCTCCCCGGCGGCTGGCGGCTGCAATGGCGGGGAGACAGCCTCAGCCTGCAGCCGCCCGCAACAGAGCATTAACCGCCGCGGCCACCAAACCCGCCCCACCCCGGCTGCCCTCCAGACGAATCTGATCCAGGCCGCTCTCGGCCAGATATCGCTTGCTTTCAGCCACCCCAACAAACCCCACCGGCATACCGATCACCAGGCTCGGGGCCTGAGCACCGGCGGCTACCTGCCTTAGCAGCACCTCCAGGGCCGTGGGGGCACTGCCGATCAACACCAATGGAGCAGGACGGTTGGTTGTCAGCTCTCGCCAGGCCTGTTCCATCCCAACCGCCATACGGGTGGACCCAGGCGGCGCCTGATCCGGGGCCCACTCGAGTACCGCGCGCACCTCCGTTTGCAACGTACGCTGCGCCATTGGCGCTACCGCCGCCGCCGCCATCGCCGTATCGGTGAGGATCAGCGCCCCCTGCTGCAGGGCTGCCAGCCCCGCTTCACAGGCGCCGGGGCTGAAGCGCAGCAAAGACCCCAGAGCGAGATCGCCACTGCTGTGCACTAGACGCTCCAACACCTGCTGCGGCAACGGCTCCAGCCCGGTTGAACCCAGGGCCTCACGGATCCTCCGGATGCTTTCGGTGAAGATCGGGTGGTCCTGGGCCATCAGCGCCATCATCTACCCATGCCGATCCATCTGATCTGGGGTGATGACGCCGCCGCGCGGGATCGGGCCATCCACGGCCTAATCGACAGCGTAGTGGATCCCAACTGGGCCAGCCTCAACCTCAGCCGCCTCGATGGCGCCGAGGCCGGTCAGGCGGCCCAGGCCCTCGATGAAGCCCGCACGCCCCCCTTCGCAGATGGCGAACGGTTGGTGCTGCTGCAGCGAAGTCCCTTCTGCAATGGCTGCCCCTCGGACCTGGCCGATCGCTTCGAAGCCGCGCTGACGTTGATCCCCGACAGCAGCCATCTGGTGCTGGTGAATGCGTCCAAGCCCGACGGTCGCCTGCGCACCACCAAGGCACTGCAGAAACGGATCAAAGGCGGCTTGGACCAGGAACAGAGCTTTTCGCTGCCCGCGGTGTGGGACGGCGCTGGCCAACGTCAGCTGGTGCAGCGCACCGCCGAAGCCCTTGGCCTAAGCCTGGAACCGGACGCTATCGATGCACTGGTGGACGCCATCGGAACTGACAGCGCCCGGCTTGAATCGGAATTGCGCAAGCTGTCCCTACGATCCAACATCATCAGTGCCGAACGGGTGGCCGAGCTCGTCGGGGGTCTGGCGACGAACGCCCTGCAGGTGGGGGATGCTCTGCTGGAGGGCAACCCCGGCGAAGCAATCGCCCGCTGGGATGCCCTGATCGATGCCGGTGAGCCAGCCCTGCGCATCGTGGCCACCCTCACAGGGCAGATCCGCGGTTTGCTCTGGGTGAGCCTGATGGAGCAGCAGGGAGAACGGGACGTGGCGGTGATCGCCAAGGCCGCCGGAATCGGCAACCCCAAGCGGATCTATGTGATGCGCAAGCAGCTGCAGGGCAGACCACCCCAGCGCTTTCTCTCCCTGCTGGGGCGGCTGCTGGAGGTGGAAGCCAGGCTAAAACGCGGTGCCCAGCCCGGTGATGCCTTCCGTGACGGGCTGCTGGGCTGAACCCACGGCCTCGGTGAGACAATCGCCAGCGACATGAGGCGGCATGGATGGCCCTGCTGGTGCAGAAGTTCGGCGGCACCTCCGTCGGCAGTGTCGAACGCATTAAGGCGGTGGCCGAGCGGATCAGCCGCTGCCGCGACGAAGGCAACGACGTGGTGGTGGTGGTGTCGGCCATGGGCCACACCACCGATGAACTCACTGGACTGGCGGCCGCCATCACGGACACCCCGCCCCAGCGAGAGATGGACATGCTGCTAGCCAGCGGTGAGCAGGTGTCCATTGCCCTGCTGGCCATGGCGCTGAACCAACGGGGTGTCGCTGCTGTCTCGATGACGGGCCCCCAAGTGGGTATCGTCACCGAATCCACCCATGGGCGGGCCCGCATCCTGGATATCCGCACCGACCGCATCCGCGGCCATTTGGCTGATGGCCGGGTGGTGGTGGTGGCCGGCTTCCAGGGCACTAGCAGCGGCGCGGGCGGTGTAGCTGAGATCACAACCCTGGGCCGTGGCGGCTCCGACACCTCCGCTGTGGCCCTAGCGGCCGCATTGAACGCCGATGCCTGTGAGATCTACACCGATGTGCCGGGCGTGCTCAGCACCGACCCGCGCAAGGTGGTAGACGCGCAACTGATGGATGAGATCAGCTGTGATGAAATGCTGGAGCTTGCCAGCCTCGGTGCCTCCGTGCTGCATCCGCGGGCCGTGGAAATCGCCCGCAACTATGGCGTTCTGATGGTGGTGCGTTCCAGCTGGAGTGAAGCTCCCGGCACCCGCCTCACCAGCCGCCGCGGCCGGGTCCTGAACCAAGCCGGGCTGGAGCTGGGCAGCCCGGTGGATGGCGTGGAACAGATGGAACACCAGGCGGTGATCGCGCTATCGCACATCCCGGATCAGCCCGGCATCGCCGCCCGTCTTTTCGAGACCCTTTCCGGTGCCGGCATCAACGTGGATCTGATCATTCAGTCCACCCACGATGGCACTAGCAACGACATCACCTTCACCGTGGCGGAAACGGATTTAGATGCCGCCCGTCGCGTCAGCCAGACCGTGCTGGACAACCTTGGTGGCGAACTGGCTGCCGAAGGCGGCATGACCAAACTGAGCATCAGTGGTGCCGGGATCATGGGGCGTCCGGGCATAGCCGCCGGGCTGTTCCACTGCCTGTCGCAGCAGGGCATCAACCTTCGCCTGATCGCCACCAGTGAAGTGAAGGTGAGCTGTGTAATCGATGCCGACGCGGGCCGCAAGGCACTGCAGGCGGTGCAGGAGGCTTTCGATGTGGACGACGCACAGGTGGTGCTCAACTCCGATCTGAACAGCAGCAACGAGCCGGAAGTGCGCGGGGTTGCTCTCGACCGCGACCAGGCCCAGCTGTCCGTGCGCCATGTGCCGGACCGGCCTGGCACCGCCGCTGCCCTCTGTTCCGCCCTGGCGGAACGCGGAATCAGTCTCGATGCCATCGTCCAATCCGAGCGTCAGCACGGGGATGGCTCGCGGGACATCAGTTTTATCCTGCGGAGGGATGACCGCAGCCTTGCTGATGTGGCCTTGGCCCCGCTGCTGGCCCAGTGGCCCGGCGCGGCGTTGGAGGAGGGCGAGGCCATCGCCCGGGTGAGCGCCGTCGGCGCCGGCATGCCCGCCACGCCAGGAACGGCAGGCCGGATGTTCCGTGCCCTGGCCGGTGCCGGCATCAACATCGCCCTAATCGCCACCAGCGAGATCCGCACCAGCTGTGTAGTGGCGGAACAGGACGGTGTGGCAGCCCTGCAGGCCGTCCATGCCGGCTTCGGCCTGGGGGGCCAGGAGCAGCGCACAGCACGGGGCAGCGGCTCCCCCCTCGATAGCTGAACGCTCTAGAAAGGCCTTCAAGCAAGGCAGCCGACAGGCGATACAACTGAAGCAATAGGTCTAAGAGCGTGGACGGCGATTTTCAGCAGCTTTACCAGGATGCCTAACGAGCCTAAGGCCAGGGCAACTACACCGAAGCCCGTCGCCTGGCCAGCGGTCTGCTGGAGCAACTGGTGGACCAGCCGCAGGATCCGGACGCCCAGGCTGCCGTGCTGGGTTGGCGCGCCTTCGTGGCGCTGTTGCTTGGCCACATCGAGCTCTATGGTCGTGAAACCACCCAGCAAGCGTTTGGCTACTAAGAGCAGGTGCTGGCCAGCCACCCCCACGACACCCTGACGGAACTGGAACAGCAGTGGCTGGAACGCAGTCGGCTAAGCAATGCGGCAGAGCCATCCAGCCGGACCAACTCCTGCTGCAGAAGCACCACCGGACCTGCTGCGGGATCCGTTTCTGAAGGATCAACCGGAGACGTCAGGCGCACGCAGCGCCGGAGCAATAGCCGATTCGAATGCAACAGCCATGCCCTGGCTGGAGTCGACATCTTCCGAACCAACGCCTCTTCCAGAGCCGACGCCACAACCCACACCTGAACCTTCTCCTGAACCGAGTCCAGAACCAACACCCGACCCCACGGAGATTCTCATCCTCGAAGCGGAGCTGGTACTGGAATTCACACCTGAAACAGTGATCACCATGGAGGATCCCCTGCAGGTCCTTGCCAACTGACTGTTGCGGGTCAAGATCAAACTGCCAGACGCCAGCACGAGGGAGGTCAAGAGCAGCCCTCCCCTGCCGTCATGGCTTCAGCAACTGCGGGCGCTGATCAGGCCGCCGCCGAGCGGCGGCGACGGGTGCGACCAGCTGGCATCTCCGGCTCAGGCTCCGGCTTGTCAGCGACGGCTTTTTGAACGTCGGGCTTGTCCACCACGGCCGTTGCAGCTGCCGGTGCCGAGGCGGCATTGGTACGCACGGGTGCGGGTGTGTTTCGCCCCTGACCACCACCGTGGCCGTTGCGGCGACTCGGTCCGCCAACACCGCGGCGACCGCGGGGAGCCGGACGATCGTCGGGTTCGGCATCGGCACGACCCTTGTATATAGGCGTACCGCCGGGAGCGGGTTGCACCAGGCAGAGGATCAACGGCTCAACCTGCAGCTCTCGACGCATGCGACGACTGAGGCCCACCTCCACCTCACGCTGCACACCCATCCAATCCACTTCCGGGGCCTTGCCGCCAGTGTTGCGGCAGAGCTGTTTCCACTTGTTCTCCAGCACCCAGGTGATCTCACGCTCGGTCCAAAGCGACATCTTGCGGGCATCGGCGGTAGTCACCACCCCCCGGAGGTTCACACGTGGCGGCGCCACCATGGCTCCATCAGTGCTGATGGCCGCAAGAATCGTCACCACTCCATCCTCCGCCAACTGCTGGCGCTCCTTCAGCACCCGTGCATCAACGATGCCGTTGCGGGATTGATCCAATAGCTCGATGCCGGCCTTCACAGGATCACCCTTGCGGATCGAATCCGGCGTCAGCTCCACCACATCACCGTTATCGATGATCAGGGTGTTGTTCTCCGGCACACCCATGGAGTGACCAGTGCGGGCATGCTGCACAAGCATCCGGTGCTCGCCGTGCACCGGTACAAAGAACTTGGGCTTGGTGAGAGCAAGCATCAGCTTCTGGTCTCCCTGGAAGCCATGGCCCGACACGTGAATGCCCTCGCCCTTGCCATAGACAACCTTGGCGCCAAGCATCATCAGCTTGTCGATGGTGTTGACCACCGAGATCGTGTTCCCGGGGATCGGACTGGCCGAAAAAATGATCGTGTCGGTGGTCTTCACCCGCACCTGAGGGTGCTCTCCGCGGGAGATCCGGCTCAGCGCCGCCAAGGGTTCTCCCTGGCTACCGGTCATCAACAGCAGCGTTTCGCGATCGGGAACATCATTAATCTGCTTGATCGGCACGAACAGTTCATCTGGCGCGCGCATATAGCCCAGTTCCCGGGCCTTGGCGATCACGTTGAGCATCGAGCGGCCCAGCAGCCCCACCTTGCGGCCGTTCTTCAAGGCCAGCTCCAGAATCATCGACACCCGATGGATCGAGCTGGCGAAGGTGGTGATGATTATCCGGCCTTCAGCGGAGGCCATGTGGCGATCGAGATTGGGGAACACCGACCGCTCAGGAGGGCAGAAGCCAGGTACTTCAGCGTTGGTGGAATCACTGAACAGACACAGCACGCCCTCTTCACCGTGATGGGCCAGCCGAGCCATATCGAAGTGCTCGCCGTCAACCGGGGTGTGATCGAACTTGAAGTCGCCGGTGAAAATGATGGTACCCACAGGGGTCTTGATGGCCAGCGAGTAGCTGTCGGCCATCGAGTGGGTGTTGCGGATGAATTCCACCGAGAAGTGCTGACCCACTTTCACCACGTCGCGGGGACTGACGGTCTGCAGCGTGGTGCGATCGCTGACGCCGGCCTCCTCCATCTTTCCGGTGAGCATCGATAAGGCCAGACGAGGCCCGTAGATGACCGGGATGTTGAAGTGCTTGAGGTGGTGCGAGATGCCACCTATATGGTCTTCATGACCATGGGTAACGATCATCCCGCGGATCCGCTTTTGGTTCTCCCGCAGAAAGCTGGTGTCCGGCAGCACCACGTTCACGCCGTGCATCCCGTCACTGGGGAACGCCAGACCGGCATCCACCAACATCAGATCGTCGCCGTACTCGAAAACGCAGGTGTTCTTGCCGATTTCGTGCAATCCCCCCAGGGGAATCACCCGCAAGCAGGGCTCCTGCCCTTTCCCGGATCGTGCGTTGTTGGCCATGAAAAAACTGTTGAAAAAACTGTTTGCGTAAGCCGTTAAGCCGGACCGTCAGGTCTGACGAAGGGCAGCCATCGTTTGAGCAAGGGTTGATGTCATCGCGTCTGACAATGGGGAGAGAGGTGGACGGGGGGCGCCGACGGACCAGCCGTTGAGTTGAAGCGCGGCTTTGACCGGAATCGGATTGGTGGTGGCGAATAGGGCCTTGAACAGAGGCTGCAGCTGTTCATGACAGGCCAGGGCGACGGCTGCGTCCCCCTGCAGATAGGCCTCAATCATGGCGCGGATCTGCGAGCCCACCACATGGCTGGCCACACTCACCACCCCCACGGCTCCAACAGACAGCATTGGCAGAGTTAGGCCATCGTCACCGCTATAAATCGCCAGCTTCGAGCCACAGGCCAGCCGCAGGGCCGTGACCTCTTCCGTGGTGCCACTGGCGGCCTTGAAACTGACGACATTGGAACAGTCCATCAGCTGCGCCACCGTCTCCGGAGCCATGCTGCAGCCGGTACGACCGGGAATGTTGTAGAGCATCAGCGGCAGTTCCGATGCTGCCTTGGCGATGGCACGGAAGTGAGCGACCAGCCCATCCTGAGGGGGTTTGTTGTAATAAGGCACAACTACCAGAGCGCCATCTGCACCAGCTGCAGCAGCCTCGCGCGTGGCCTCCACAGCCTCAGCGGTGCAGTTGCTGCCGGTGCCGGCAAGAACCTGGACATCCGAGCCCACCGCCTCACGCACGGCCTGCAGCAACTGCAGCTGCTCTTGCCAGCTCAGGGTGGGGGATTCACCGGTGGTGCCACACACCACCAGACCATCGGAACCCTGCTCTACCAAATGGCGGGCGAGCCGTCCCGCAACGGGAAGATCCACGGCTCCCGCAGAATCAAACGGGGTGACCATCGCCGTGACCACGCGGCCGAACGGGGTTGGGGAAAGCGCGGCGGGAGAGGTCATGACGACAGCAACAGTTCGGCGATCTGAACTGCATTGAGCGCTGCCCCTTTGCGAATCTGATCACCGCAGAGCCACAGCTCAAGAGCGTTCGGATCGCTGATGTCCTGACGAATGCGCCCGATCGCGACGGGATCGCGACCCGTAACATCGCTAGGCATGGGGAAGCGGTTGGTAGCCGGATCCTCGATCAACTCAACCCCAGGGGCCGCACCTAAGAGAGCACGCGCTTCATCCACAGGAAACGGCTGCTCAAACTCGATGTTCACGGCTTCAGAATGGGCCCGTAGCACCGGCACCCGCACGCAGGTGGCCGTGAAGCGAAGGTCCGGCAGACCCATAATCTTGCGGGTCTCGTTCACCATCTTCATCTCCTCCTCGCAATAGCTGTTGGCCTGCAGAGGAGAGTTATGGAGAAACAGATTGAAGGCCAGCGAGTAGGGCAGAACATCACCTTGGGGTGTACCACCGTCGAGCACACTCTGCGAGAGGGTTTTGAGCTCCTCCATTGCACGGGCACCGGCACCGCTGGCGGATTGATAGGTGCTGACGACAACCCGACGCATCGGACTCCTGGCTGACAGTGGCGCCAGGGCCAGGGTGAGAAGGATCGTGGTGCAGTTGGGATTGGCGATGACGCCATTGTGGTCAAACGCTGCGTCGGGATTGACCTCCGGTACAACCAGGGGAACTCCCTCCTCCATGCGGAAAGCACTGGAGTTGTCCACCATCACCGCACCGGCAGCGGTAATCGCCTCGCGCCACTGACGCGACACGGAGCCGCCGGCGGAGGCCAGCACCAGATCCACCTCCTCGAACGCCGAGGCGGTCACCTCTTCGATCGTGATGGTTCGGCCATTCCACTGCTGCTTGCTGCCGGCAGAACGCTCCGAAGCCAGCAGTTTCAATTCAGCAACAGGAAAGTGGCGTTCAGCCAGCAGGAGCAACAACTCCTGACCGACCGCACCACTGGCACCGAGAACAGCAACGTTGAGGGGACGGGATGGAAAAAACGAAGACAAGCCGGGGGTGAACGGGACAGCAGGCTGTCGGCTCAACGGAACTGTGTGTCACCCGTGGAGATCATGACGTTCAGATCGGAGCCGTTGCCACACATTACCGGGGAGTGTGATTTACCAGCCGTTTCTTAAACTGCCTGACTGGCCTGTTTTTTCTGATTCTGCAATGAGCGCTGCCACCTTGAAGGTGACCACTGAAAGCCGCCCCGGCAGCCGTCTGGCAGTGACTGTGACTGTCCCGGCTGAGCGCACCAAAAGCAATTACGAAGACGCAATCACCAGCCTGAGCCGGAGCATCAACCTGCCGGGATTCCGCAAGGGCAAGGTGCCGCGGACGGTAGTGATCCAACAGCTTGGTGCGGTGCGGATCAAGGCCTCAGCTCTCGAAAGCATGGTGGATGGAGCCTGGCGCGATGCGATTCAGCAGGAATCCCTGGAACCGATCAGCCAGCCGGAACTCAGCGGTGGCTTCGAAGGGCTGCTGGACGCCTTCACCCCCGGCGAGGCCGTCACGATCACCCTCGAAGCGGATGTTGCTCCTACACCGAAGTTGAAAACCACTAGGGGGCTGAAGGCCAGCTTTGAACCGGTGGCTTTCGACGCAGCCAAGGTGGACGCAATGCTGGAGGACTCCCGCAAGCAATTGGCCACGGTGGTGCCGGTGGAAGGCCGCGCTGCTGAGCAGGGCGACATCGCCGTGCTCGGGTTCAAGGGCACCTACAGCGATGACGGCAGCGACATCGAAGGCGGCAGCGCCGACTCGATGGATGTGGACCTTGAGCATGGCCGGATGATCCCCGGCTTCATCGAGGGGGTGATCGGCATGGCGTTGGGCGACAGCAAAACCGTCGACTGCCAGTTTCCGGACGACTACCCCAAGGAGGATGCCCGCGGGCGAAAGGCTGCTTTTAAAATCGAACTGAAGGACCTCAAGACCCGCGAGTTGCCGGAATTGAATGACGCCTTCGCCAAGCAGGCCAGCGAGCAGGAAACTCTTGCCGATTTGCGAAAGGACCTGGAACAGCGGCTGAAGGACGACGCGGAACGGCGTCAGACCAGCAACCGCCGCGACGCCCTTGTCTCAGCCCTGGTGGAACAACTCGAGGTCGAACTTCCTGAGGCCCTGATACAACAGGAAAGCCGCAACCTGCTGGAGCAGACCGCTGCGCAATTTGCCCAGCAGGGCATGGATGTGAAATCGCTGTTCACCCCAGATCTAGTGCGCAACCTGATGCAAAACTCACGGCCCGAAGCCGAAGAGCGTCTGCGCCGCAGCTTTGCGCTCACCGCTTTGGCGGAAGCCGAAGGCATCTCAGTGGACGACACCGCCGTGGACGCAAAGATAAAAGAGGTGAAAAAAGAGCTGGCCGCGGACGCCAAGATCGACCCGCAGCGTCTGCGCCAGGCGGTGATGGACGACCTGATCCAGGAGCAGCTGATGAGCTGGCTGGAGGAGAACAGCACGCTCACCGAACAAGCACCGGAAGCGGACGAAGCGGACAAGCCGACTGCCAAGAAATGGCCTGCCGAGAAGAAAAAAGCGTCCGCCAAGTCCTAGGCGGACGCCGAGAGCTGAGCAACACCCATAGATTGAGCTCGTTAAGCGAGAGACCTAGCGCGTGATCGACGCCCGTTGCCACCACCCTATCCAGAACCGCTGGCGTGCCGAATTGCCGGTTTCGGCACCCGGCCCCCTGCCGACCGTGGTGGAACAGTCCGGCCGGGGCGATCGCGCCTTCGATATCTATTCCCGCCTGCTGCGGGAGCGGATCATCTTTTTAGGAACCGGCGTCGATGACGCAGTCGCCGATGCCCTCGTGGCCCAGATGCTGTTTCTAGAGGCCGAAGATCCCGAGAAGGACATTCAGATCTACATCAACTCCCCCGGGGGCTCCGTCACCGCAGGTCTGGCCATCTACGACACGATGCAGCAGGTAGCACCGGATGTGGTGACCATCTGTTACGGGCTGGCAGCGTCCATGGGCGCCTTTTTGCTGTCCGGCGGAACCAAGGGCAAGCGACTGGCACTGCCGAATGCTCGGATCATGATTCACCAACCCCTCGGTGGCGCGCAGGGACAAGCGGTGGACATAGAAATCCAGGCCAAGGAAATTCTGTTCCTTAAGGAAACCCTGAACGGGCTGATGGCTGGGCACACAGGTCAGCCTCTGGACAAAATCGCGGAAGACACCGATCGGGACTACTTCCTTTCCCCAGCAGAAGCGGTTCAATACGGCCTGATCGATCGCGTGGTTGACAGTTCCGGAGACGGAGGAATAGTTACGGAAGGCTGACAAGCCTGCTTCCGGTAACGATCCTGTGTTTCCAGGCGGACCTGTTGGTCGGCTCTGTTTTGTCAGTCTGAGGTGTCCAGGGTTCGATGGCGAAGTTCGATGCCCATCTGAAGTGCTCCTTCTGCGGCAAGTCCCAGGACCAGGTGCGCAAGCTGATCGCCGGTCCCGGCGTTTACATCTGCGATGAGTGCATCGATCTATGCAACGAGATCTTGGATGAGGAGTTGGTCGATACACAAGGCCAGGGTCGCAAGGGCAGCGAGCCCAGCCGCAAAGCCAGCCCAACGCCCCGCAAGAGCAGCAAGCCGGTTCCGACCCTTGCCTCCATTCCCAAGCCCCAGCAGATCAAGTCCTTCCTTGACGAGCAGGTGGTCGGTCAGGAGGCAGCCAAGAAGGTGATGTCGGTGGCAGTGTATAACCACTACAAACGCCTGGCCTGGCAAGGCGATGGCCAGGGTGAAACAGAACAGACCGCCACCCGGCTGCACAAGAGCAACATCCTCCTGATCGGTCCCACCGGCTCCGGAAAGACCCTGCTGGCACAGACCCTGGCCGAGATGCTGGACGTGCCCTTCGCCGTGGCCGATGCCACCACCCTCACTGAAGCCGGCTACGTGGGTGAAGACGTGGAAAACATCCTGCTGCGACTGCTGCAGAAGGCCGACATGGATGTGGATCAAGCCCAGCGCGGCATCATCTACATCGATGAGATCGACAAGATCGCCCGCAAGAGCGAAAACCCATCCATCACCCGGGACGTCTCCGGCGAAGGGGTGCAGCAGGCCCTGCTGAAGATGCTCGAGGGAACGGTTGCCAACGTTCCACCCCAGGGGGGCCGCAAGCACCCGTATCAGGACTGCATCCAGATCGACACCAGCCAGATTCTGTTCATCTGCGGCGGTGCCTTCGTCGGCCTTGATGAGGTGGTGCAGAAGCGGATGGGCCGCAATGCCATCGGCTTCATGCCCACGGACGGCCGTGGTCGCAGCCGGGCCAACCGGAAGCTGCAGACGGCCCAGGTCCTGCGCCATCTGGAACCGGATGACCTGGTGCGCTACGGCCTGATTCCGGAATTCATCGGTCGGATGCCGGTGAGTGCCGTGCTGGAGCCGCTGGATGAAAGCGCCCTGGAATCAATCCTCACCGAGCCCCGCGACGCCCTGGTGAAGCAGTTCCGCACCCTGCTGAGCATGGACAACGTACAGCTGCAATTCGAACCCGAGGCCATCCATGCCATTGCCCAGGAGGCCCATCGGCGCAAGACCGGTGCCCGCGCCCTGCGCGGCATCGTTGAAGAACTGATGCTCGATCTGATGTACGACCTGCCGTCCCAGAGCAGCGTCAAGGACTTCACCGTGACCCGGGCGATGGTGGAGCTACACACTGGTGGCAAGGTGCTGCCCCTGCCGGGAACCGAACAACAGAAGACTGCCTGAATCCACCGTGGCGGCCGCCGACCACCTTCAGGTGCCGCGTCAGCACGGTCTGTTCAACCACCACGGCATCGACCTCGGTGATGGGACGGTTGCTCATTACCTGGAGGGCCGTGAGATTCTGCGCAACTCTGTCGATGACTTTCGCCAGGGTCAGCCCCTGAGCGTGATCGACTATGCCGATGCTTCCCCGGCCGGCGTGACTCTGCGGCGGGCGATGAGCCGCATCGGCGAGCAGAACTACAACCTGTTGTTCAACAACTGCGAGCACTTCGCCACCTGGTGCAAGACCGGCCGCCACCGCAGCGGCCAGATCGATTCAGTTTTGGAACGAGCCCGCCATTGGAGCGGGTTGTTGCCATCCGCCCTGATGCGTGGCCTAGAACTGCTGGTGAAGCAGGGGCTGCTGGACGACAACGCCCGCCAAGTGGCCCGTCAGGGTGTAGCCAAGCTTGAGCATTTGCGGCAGAAACTGCTGGGCAAATTGGAAATCACTCTGCAACAGGCAGGAGAGGGCGGCAACCGAACGCTGCTGCTCAGCGGACAGAGCCTGGCCGACGAGCTGGCGGCGGTGGAGGAACTGAAGCAGAAGATCGATGCGCTGCTGGAACAACCGGCACTGCCCGACAACGATCGGCCTGAGTAATCTCAACGTAACGCTCGCAGCGAATGAGTTCGGCCTACCAGCCGCTGCATCACAAATACCGGCCCCAGCGCTTTGACCAGCTGGTGGGACAAGAGGCGATTGCGACCACCCTCGGCCATGCCCTTACCAGCAATCGCATCGCGCCGGCCTATCTTTTCAGCGGGCCGCGGGGAACGGGTAAAACCTCCAGCGCTCGCATCCTGGCCCGCTCGCTCAACTGTCTGAACAGCGAGGGGCCGACGACAGAGCCCTGCGGCAGCTGCGAGCTGTGCACCACGATCGCCGCTGGCACCGCCCTGGATGTGATCGAGATCGATGCCGCCTCCAACACCGGCGTCGACAACATCCGCGAACTGATCGAACGCTCCCGCTTCGCACCGATACAGGCCCGCTGGAAGGTGTACGTGGTGGACGAGTGCCACATGCTCTCCACCGCAGCGTTCAACGCCCTGCTGAAAACCTTGGAGGAACCTCCACCACAAGTGGTGTTCGTACTAGCCACCACCGACCCGCAACGGGTGCTGCCAACGATCCTCAGCCGTTGCCAACGTTTTGATTTCCGGCGCATTCCGCTCGATGCTCTCAACAAGCATCTGGGTTGGATCGCCGAACAGGAAGCAATCGACATCAAGCCTGAAGCCATTCATGTGGTGGCCCAGCGGTCTCAGGGAGGCCTGCGGGATGCGGAAAGCCTGCTGGATCAGCTGAGCCTGCTGCCAGCACCGATCGAAGCTGCTGCGGTGTGGGATCTGCTGGGCGCAGTGCCCGAACATGAGCTGTTGGAGCTGGTGGGGGCCATGAACAGCGCCGAACCGGTGCAACTGCTGGAAGCCACACGCAACCTGCTGGACCGGGGCAGGGATCCAGGGGCCGTGCTGCAGGGTCTGGCCGGAATTCTGCGGGATCTGGTGCTTATGGCGGCCGCTCCTGATCGGCCTGAGCTCACCAGCGTTTCTCCCCAGTTCCGCGATCAGCTGCCTGCCCTCGCCAAGGCCATCGGCAGGGCTCGCTTGCTGCAATGGCAGGCCCAGCTGCGCGGCGCCGAGCAACAATTGCGCCAAAGCGTGCAACCGCGCCTGTGGCTGGAAGTACTGCTCTTGGGCTTGCTGGCGGAACCGGTGGCGGTGCAACCCAGAACCGCAGCTCCAACCCCAAGACAACCAACGACAACGCAACCAGCAGCAACTGCAAGCCAACCGACAACCCCAGTCGCCCCTCCTGCTCCAGCCCCTACGACAGCAGCAACTGCAGCCGTGGCGCCCAGCCCCAGTACAAAACCTGCGCCTGCAGCATCACCGGAACTACCGACAGTCTCCACCCTTACCCCGGCACCCAGCAACAACCTGCCCGAGCTTTGGCAACAGATCCTGGGCAGCCTCGAACTGCCCTCCACCCGGATGCTGCTGTCACAGCAGGCTCAACTGGTGCGCCTGGATGCCAACCGCGCCGTTGTGCAGGTCGCTGGCAACTGGATGAGCATGGTGCAAAGCCGGGCGACCCTGCTGGAACAGGCGGTGGCCAAAGCTCTGGGCGGATCAAGGCAACTGATCCTGGAGGCCAGCAACAACGCCATGCCACCGCCAATTGCGCCGCCGCCTCCAGCGGTCGTGCCCCCAGCATCCACATCAGCGCCGATCCAGGCACCCGCAGCTCCACCAGCGCCAAGTTCGGTCTCAGCCCCAGCAATTGCTCCGAAGCTGCCTAACACCCAACCTGAGCCCGTGGCACCAAAACCATCCCCAGCCCACTCCGAATCCAGCGCTCAACAAAGCCATCCCTCAGGCTTGGATCGTCAGGCCCGCAATCTGGCGGACTTCTTCAATGGTCAGGTGCTTGACATTGATGAAATCAGTTGACGGAGTGAACTGAGATCAGTAAGCACCAAACGCTGAGACGTCAGGGTCGTAACCGATCACCTCCAGTTCCCGCAGAGCGACATAGCGAATAGCCTGCTGACTGGCCCATGAATAGGCCACATGGAGCTCACCAGGCAGCCCCTCAATCAGGGTTGGGTAGGCCAGTTGTCCATTGAGGTGCCAATTCGTCGGACCGCAGAAACCGAAACCCATATCGATGTCACGGATCCATGGCCAATGCAGTCCATCGTCATCGCTGATGGCGATCGACAACGGCCATCGGGTTCGCGGCCAACGGGCCTCCCCCCACTCCGACTGCTCCTCCGACGAGGCCGGATCAGGCGCAAAGCCAAAACGGTTGAAAATCATGGCCAATCGTCCACTCGCCAAGCGGCAGGCCTGAATGGAGCTGTTGTTGTTGGGCAGCAGCGTGGACTCTGGAACAGACCAGGTGTGACCGTTATCCGAACTCACACTTCGGTAAATCTGATCCGCGAGGCGACTGCGAAAAAACTGAAGCAGTTGGGTTCCATCCCGCGAGGCAACGATGGAACCATGCACCCTGCCGGTGCTGTCTGGAATGCCGACGTGCAGGTTCAGACAGTGACCTGACTGATCCAAGCGCACCAACTCGCTGCGGTCATGACCAAAGGCCCCGCCCTCTTCCATGCTTCGGTAGATCGGCAACAACCAATGGCCGTTTCCCAAGGGATGAGGGGGATTGCGGCAGAAAGCGGGATCTTTCAACAGGTCAACGGGAGTTGACCATGCCTCGGCCGACCAGGTCTCAGGGTCAGAATGGTCAAGCCTTTCCAGCACCAGACGCTGATGTCGGAGAACGGCTGTCCACTGCATGGAAAAGTTGCTGGATGCCTCGAGAGCATCACGATCCGCTGGATCGCGAACCAGCTGGGCGGAATGAATCAGGTGCAGACACCCATCGGAAACGAACAGCAGGGGGTTCTGCTCTGACCGCTCAACATCCCTGGAAATCCGCTGCGGTTCCAACCAACGTCCACCCTCAGCGCTTAAAAGAGATAGAAACACCGACATCCCAGCGGTACCTTCTCCACTCCCTGCCATCCAGACACAACCCAACACATCTGGACGGATCCAACACAGCTGGGGAGCGTGGTTTTGTTCTCCCATCGGCTCCAGCAGCGCCCAAGCCCCAATACCAAAAGGTGTAATGAGAACCTGGCCCCAAACCAAATCCTCAAGGTGATCCTCAGCCTGATCGAACAATGAAAAAGGGGACACGATCAGACCTGAACAGGATGGTCCTGACCATGGCTGGTTTTGGCCCAAACCAGGCGCTTGGGCAGCAATGCCATCCGCAATGTCACCCAGGGAATCACAACAAACCAGTGGCCTAGATAAGCAATCGCTACCAGTAGGTGCCAGAAGCCGGGGCGTGGAATCAACGGCCCCTCATTTCGCCCACGGCAACCGCGCCAATACGCCAAACCCGACACACCGAACGCCACAAAGGACAGCGGCCAGTAGGTCGGTACGGTGCGGCTAATCACACTGGTGCCCAAATCGGCAAATGAGAGCACCGGCAGGCAGTACTGGAGCAGGAAAAAGCAGGCCAGATCCCAGCGCTGACGAAGCGACAATTGCGCTGAAGTAAGCGTCGGCCAGTAGTCAAAGAAGCGCTGCAAACCACCTTCCGCCCAGCGCTGCCGTTGCTTCAAGAGAGCCTTCAACCCAGGTACTGCCTCCTCCTGCACCGGCGGATCCCAGAGGATTCCCAGAAGAGCACCATGGGTGAGTAAGCGGAAACTCAGGTCGAGGTCATCGGTAACGGTGTCCTCGTTGAAACCACCGCTGTCCTCCA
>QCSJ01000026.1 GCA_003211535.1 Synechococcus sp. AG-670-A05
GGCACCGCTCCGATCGCTTCTATCACGCTGTTGCCTTCACCCGTGTGGAAATGGTGACCGCCCCCGCAGCCTCCGTGCGAGCCGCCATCGAGGCGGACACCAGTGTCGGCTTACGTCTTCTTCAGGGTCTCTCCAGCCGAATCCTGCAAACCGAAACGATGATCGAAACCCTTACCCATCGCGACATGTCGTCGCGGCTAGTGAGTTTCCTGCTGGTGCTGTGCCGGGACTTCGGCGTCCCAGACGAACTCGGCATCACGATCGATCTGCGCCTATCCCATCAGGCCATCGCTGAAGCGATCGGCTCCACACGCGTCACGATCACCCGTCTGCTGGGAGACTTGCGCCAATCCGGGTTGGTTCAGATTGATCGCAAGAAGATCACGGTATTGGACCCAATCGCCCTGGCCAAGCGGTTCAGCTGAATCCATCCCCCATGCGATTGGGTTCTGATGAGCGGCTGGCTGCTGATCCTGGCTCTACTGATCCTCGGCGGTGTTCTGTCGACTCTGGGTGATCGACTGGGCAGTCGTGTGGGAAAGGCTCGGCTGAGCCTGTTCAATCTGAGACCTCGGCGCACCGCGGTGGTGATCACGGTGCTCACCGGCAGCCTGATCAGTGCCCTATCGCTGGGTCTGCTGCTCCTGGTGAGCCGCCAGTTACGGATCGGACTGTTCGAGCTCGATGCCCTCCAGGCCAAACTCCGGGACAGCCGTTCGGCCCTTGAGGCTGCCGAGGCGGAGAGGATCGAGGCCAGGTCAGCCACGAAACGGATCGAAGCGGAGTTGATCACCACCCGGCGACGGGCAG
This sequence comes from Synechococcus sp. AG-670-A05, assembly GCA_003211535.1. GTDB lineage: Bacteria > Cyanobacteriota > Cyanobacteriia > PCC-6307 > Cyanobiaceae > Parasynechococcus. Next base: position 811 of record QCSJ01000026.1, read on the forward strand.
CAACCCTGCGCCAAGAGCTTGAACCACTGCAACAGCAGAAGCTTCAGCTGGAGCAGGAAAGGAACCGACTGACGGCCGACATCCAGGCCAGGGACATCGACATCCAGCGCACGGAAGCTGAACTGCGCAGTGTGCGCGATCGGATCAAGGCTGGGGAACAGGAGCTCACATCTCTGGAGCAGGATCTGCTGGCCTTGCGCCGTGGATCCGTTGTGCTGCGCAGCGGGCAGGGCCTGGCCACTGCCACGGTTCGGCTTGATCAACCGGAGCAGGCCAAGCAGGTGGTGGACCGGCTGCTGCAGGAAGCCAACCAGACCGCCTACATCAGGGTCAGGCCAGGAGAAACCCCGGATCGTCAGATCCTGCTGGTGCCCCGTGGCGATGTGGAGCGACTGCTACAAACGCTCCGCCAACCCGGCACCTGGGTTGTGTCGATGCGATCAGCGGGCAATGTGCTGCGGGGTGAGGCCGTGGTGTACGCCTTCCCGGATGTGAAGCCGAACCGAGCCATCACGCGCGTCGACGAGGTGCTTGCCACCACAACCCTCGAAAAGAATGAACGCGGATCAGAAGCGGTGCGAACGCGGATCAACCTGCTTCTGGCTTCAGCTTTTGCGGAAGTTCAGCGCCGCGGTTCGCTCAGTGAAGGACTGCAATTTGATAGCAGCGAACTGAATGCCCTGGGCATCGCACTGGTGGAACGAACTGATCACAAACCTGTCAAGCTGCAGGTGATCGCCTTACGGAACAGCGACACAGCGGATCCTGTCGCCGTCAGCGTAATCATCAGGCCATGACGCATCTGGTGGGACTCGATCCCGGTCGTGCCAAATGTGGTCTGGTCTTGGTGGATCCTGATCAGCGTTTGGTCCTTGACGGTCTTGTGCTGCCCACATCAAGCGTCATCGATCAGCTGATTACTTGGTCAACGCGAGGCGGACTTGGAATGATTCTGTTGGGGAACGGCACTAGTTCGAAAGAATGGGAGGCAGCGTTGCGCCGACTGACTTCCGTCGAAGTCGTCGAGGAAAGGGGAACAACGCTGCGGGCCCGGGAGCGTTACTGGCAGCTCTGGCCTGTACAGGGATGGAGGCAACTGCTGCCGCGGGGCATGCGGGTTCCTCCCGGCGAGCTTGATGCGCTGGCGGCACTGGTAATGGTCGAGGATCACCTCGGTCATCGATGCCGGTGGCCTCAACCAAGACCAGACTTCAAAAGCGTGCCCGAACCGTGAAGGTGTAATCCCCTCCGGGCTCCAATCGGTAATCGGCGCGTACCAAAAAGCGCAACAACGCGTCCTGAATCAAGGCTCGGCCAAGGGAGGGCTCCACCGTGAGCTCGCCCTGATCAAAGGCCCAGTAAAAAGTCCACTCGAAACCGCCCGCAGAGACCTCCCCCTCAACGCATTGTTCACGGAAGCACTGCCGCAGAACCCTCAGGTGAGCTGTCGTGGCAGGAAGCGCTGTCATTCCAAGGAGGGACGGAAGCCATTGATCCAATTCCCCGCGCGGTCCAGACCCTGCCGCTGAATGCGATGAATGGCCTCCAGCACACCGTCCAACACGGCATTCACTTCGGGCTGCTCTGCCTTGCTGAAAGGACCTAGTACATAGGAGACCGTGCGTGCTCGACGTTCTGCGGGATTGTCCGCAGGAGCACCAATGCCAATGCGCAAGCGCGGAAACGCCTGAGTACCAAGGTGCTGAATCGTGCTGCGTAAGCCGTTGTGGCCTCCGGCACTGCCTTGGGCACGCAGCCGCAGACGTCCAAGGGGAATGTCCATGTCATCCACAAGGACCAACAGCTGTTCAGGAGTGAAACCAAACCAGTCAAGCGCTGCGCGAATGGCACGACCGCTGTCGTTCATGTAGGTCTGAGGCATGAGAAGCCTCAACCGGCTCTCAGAAATCCCATACTCCGCTGACAATCCATGCAGCTTGGTTTGCTGACGGAAAATGAATCCCTCACGGGATGCCATCCGTTCCAGAGCCATGAAGCCAATGTTGTGACGGGTCCCCTCGTACTTCGACCCAGGATTGCCGAGGCCGACAACCAGCCGGAGCACGTGAGCCATCGGAACTCAGTCGTTTGAGGATTTCGTATTGGGTGCCTCGACATCTGAAGCGGGCAACTGCTCTGGGTCAGCCATGGCTTTGTTAATTTCCCGTTCAAACTCTTTCGAAGCTGATTGGAAACCCTTCAGGGTTTTGCCCAATGTTCGACCGAGTTCCGGCAAACGCTTTGGGCCGAACACAAGCAGTGCAACGGCACCGATAACTGCCATCTCGGGGAGGCCGACGCCGAATACGTTCATCAGTCGATCAACCCAGGCCGTTCCAGTTGACGTTGATGCCTTCGAGGATCAGCGACTTGTTGTACAGCTGAAGGATCACGAGCAGGAACACCAGAAAAAGCACCATGAAGATGCCCATCACAGGCGTTGTGCCCCAGCCGGGAACGACCTTGCCGTACTCGGAATTTAGAGGGCGGAGAAGGTCTCCCAGACGGGTGCGCTGAGCCATGGCGACGCTTGGGTCTCGGGTGGTTTGGAGTCTCGATACTGTAGGGGCCGACTCCAGTTCAGGGTCGGTCCTGTCGAGAGATGTGATGGAAACGTCGTCCCCTGCCCTATCCGTTGCCATCGGAGTGCTTGCCGTTCTGCTGGGCATGACCGGTTTTGGTGTGTATCAGGCCTTCGGTCCGCCATCGAAGACGCTGGACGATCCCTTCGATGATCACGAGGACTGAGCCAGACGAAGCTCAACAAGCTCTCCCGGTGCCAGCTCGACCCAATCGTCCACAGCGACCGAGCGACCGAGCTTCCAGCCTCCGCCGGGATACCAGCGGCAGCGTGATGCCCCGGGATTGATCAGCTGCAACAGGACGCCTTCTGCGGCCGGGCGCAAGGCGATCGGACACAGTTGTTCCGGAATGGCCGGCAACCAACAATGATCTTCCAGGTATTTGGAAAGTTGTTCGTTGGCTACAGGCCCACACCACCCGGGCTCTCGGAACGAAATGGCTGCCTGGGGCACCGCCGCATTGGCCCAATTGTCCTGAAACGGCATCAGCGCCAACCGCATGCGTTGCTGGCCCTGATCCGCCGAAGGATCCGGCCAAGTGGCACCGCGGAGCAGCGAAACGCCTAGCCGATCCGAGGCCCCATCCACCCCCTGCGGACCATCCAGGAGAACAGCTACACCGCCGCCGGGAGCATTGGCCTGAGAGGCGAACCAGGAGATTGCCGGCACCTCCCATCGCTCTTGTTCGCGGGGTGTCTGCAGACACGCCGGTCGTTCGATCACCCCGCCACTGGTGTCTGCAGCTAGACGCACTGCCGGTGATGCGAGCGGGAACTCCAGCCGCAGCAGCTCATGGCGCTGACGCCAGTCCACCGACACGATCAGCTCCAACCAAGGGCAATCCGCTTTCAGTCTCAAGTCCAGGCGCATCGCGCTGATGCCAAGCAGATACCTCACCACCAGCTGGGCAACCAGCGGACCCGACTCGAGCAGCTGAACCGCTCCGACGGGCTTGATCGCCAATGGATGCTCTCGATAATCCGAAGCGACGTCCCAGGCATCCCAGAACTCCCCCCGGTCCCGGTACCGAGATGGGCGCAGCGGTGCCGAGAGCTGATCAAACCCCCGGGCATCCCTCAGCTGCAACAGTCCCAGGGACGAGCACTCAAATGTCACCAGACCGTTGCTGACACGCCAGATCTCAGTCGACAACCGCTCCACGCTGACCGGATTTCGAGGCGCCATGCCCCCCGCTTCCGCGGCCCCCCGGGCAAGGACCACCGAGCAGAGCCCGCGCTGCCGGGGCAGCTGCACCCATGTTCCTCCCTGCGGGCTGGTCTGCTGGGGCAGCGCAACACCGCCTGCATGCCAGGAGCCAGCTGGCAACTTCGGCAGCGGAGACCAACGAGCCAGAGGCTGCCAAGCCATCCACAGCCAAGTGTTGGCGTCGCTGAAACCGGATTCAACGCCCAGCAATCGACGCAGGCCTTGATCGCGCTCATTCCGAGCCTGGCGGCGGGCCCGCCGCCATATCGGTTCCGCCTGGTCAAATACCTCGGGAATGGAGGTTCCAGGAAGGATGTCGTGGAATTGCTGAAACAGCAGTGGACGCCAATCCTGGCCGACAGACGGACGGCCTGCCAGGGCGAGAAGCGCAGCCACTGTGTCGCTCTCCCGCAGCAGCCGCTCCAGGGTGCGGTTATGACGTTTCTGCTCCGGGCGGCTGGTGGCACAGCCGCGATGGAGCTCGAGGTACAGCTCATCCCGCCAGACCGGCAACTGCCCGGCCATGGGCTCCAGCCTCTCGAGGTACTCCCGTAGAGAACCCTCTTGCCTGGGCAGCGCCGAGGGTTCCGGATCCCAGAGCTGCATCTGCTCCAGCATCTCCTCGGTTGGCCCGCCACCATGATCGCCAACCCCTGGGATCCAAAGCAACTCCGACACACCACTGCGTTGCTGCCATTTCCGCTGTTCCTTGAGGATTTCCAGTGGATCTCCGCGCCGTCCAATCGGGGGAAGCATCAGGCTCATCACCTGCCCACCTCCGCGGCTGCGCCAACGAAACAACCTGTGGGGGAACGGGTTGGTGGCATTCCAAGCCAGCTTGTGGGTGCAGAACCAACCCACACCGTTGGCCTGCGCGACTGCGGGGAGACCCGCTGCAAACCCGAAGCTGTCCGGCAACCAGGCCAGGTTATGGCGCCACTCAGGAAATGTGACGCGGCTGTAGGCCTGACCGATGGCGAACTGCTGCCACAGGGACGCCGTGCTCACCAACACGCAATCCGTCTCCACCCAGGGGCCGTTGATCGGTTCCCAGCGACCGGCACGACTGGCCATACGGATCGCTGAAAACAGTGCGGGTCTGTGCTGCTCTAGCCAGGCATAAAGTGCAGGAGTGGAGTGGGCGAACCGGAGATCAGGCCAGCGCTGCATCAGCTCCAGAGCCGAGCGAAAGGTCCGCTCCGCCACTTGCCAGGTGTCCGCGACGGGCCAAAGCCAGGCCAAATCCAGATGGGCATGGCCAAACCAGTGCACAGAGCCCTGGCACGCAGGCTGCGCCACTAGCTGCTGTGAAACTGCCTTGAGAGCCGCATCACCCCTGGGATCGATCTGCTCCCAACCGTGTGGCAAGTCACCGCCAGCTTCGAGGTGTAATTGCAAGGCCTCCGGCAACAGCACCCGGTCCGGATCCTCACCGGGAAGTCTGGGTTCAAGATCCAGCCAACTGCTGATCAGCGCCCCGTCGTCATGCAGAGGACTGCAGAGCTCCAGCTGGATCCTGAGCTCACCTCCGGCAAGAAAAACCTCCGGCAGCGTCCAACGACAAGCGGTGTCGAACAGATCGCCCTGATGCACCAGCAGGCCATCAACCCAGAGGCGTGCCGACTCCGCCCACCAGCTCAGACACAACCGAACCTGGTAATGACTCGGTCCTGGCCAGGCCTCCGGCCGAACCACGGTCTGCTCCAATCGCAACCACTTACGCCCCCGCGGCCAGATCAGCAAACCACGCGCAGCCCAGTCAGGGCGGTTGTTCTCTCCCCAGGACTCCAGGACGAATGGGTCGCCCTCGAGCGCGCCACAACGCCTCCAGCCAGAGCGCAGATCACAACGAGAGCGACTGCGAAACGTTTCAATCCACTCCGTTCGTGTGGCCTGGAGGGGGGTGTCGCCCCTGGTACCGCTGACATGCCCCATAGGATGCTGTCGCAAACACAGACGACGGTCGGTCTCCATGCTCGCCCTCAAGATCTCCGTTTACTCGGTCGTCTTCTTCTTCATCGGCATTTTCGTGTTCGGCTTCCTGGCGAGCGATCCAAGCCGAACCCCTAGTCGCAAGGACCTCGAGGACTGATTCAACGGGCCGCTTCCTGTCCGCGCTAGTCACTGGACCGCCCCACGTTCTTTGGGGCTCTCAAACTGTCAGGATCGCAGCCCACTGATCGAAGTCATTGGCGATTGAGCGCCTTGCATCAATGGCTGGCGGAATCCTCCTTATGGGTTCCCATTCATTTCTGTTGGCGAATCCGGTCGCTGCAGACATCCCGTCGGATTTTCAGTCGTATCAAAGCCCACCTCCAATACCGCCACAGAAGTTAAAACTCGCTGCTGATCGCCAGCGCTTCGATGTCCGTCGCAAAGTCACTATTGCCGAAGGCAATGTGCGTCTGAAGCTCGGGTCTAGTCGACTAGTAGCCGATCGTGTCGAGTTTGATGCCAACTTCCGGACGGTATTAGCGCGGGGAGCGGTGCGTCTCTCCCGCAACGGACAGGTTTTTCAGTCATCCGCCCTGCGCTACAACCTGACCCAGAACGAGGGCGAACTCGATGACGTCTACGGCGTCATCGACCTGGACGCGATGCAGGGCATCTTCCAGGTTGCAGAGCCATCATCAACACCATCCGATCAACAGGTCAGTCCCGACGACAACCTGAAAACCACAGCACAAGAGTCGGCGGCCATGGCCTGTCCGCCGTTGCTGCCGCCTGTCCCGGACTGGCATCCGCAACCCTGGGCGGTGACAGCCTGGGGCGGTCAGATGATTGATGCTGCATTCGGCGACACATTCCTGTTCGACGGGACCATGCGACCGGAGGCAGTCCTGGGCATTGGCCTGCAGAAGCGCTTCCTCCGCGCCGGGCCTCTGGCCCTGGAGCTCGAAGCAGACCTGTTCAGTCACCTCGCCAAACAACAGCCGGGGGGAGAGTTCAATCAGGACAAGCCCTATACGGATCTTCCAGCCCAGAGTTTCGGGGAAGGGGTTGTCGGCATCGGAGCCCGGTTATGGGTGCAGCCCTGGCTGAGCTTCAGCGTTGTCGAAGGCATCAGTTACAACACCGACTACAGCCTGTACGAGAAAACCTTCCGCAAGAACTACACCAAGCTGCTGAACTACCTGGGCTTCGAGGTGGAAGCTGCGGTGTCATCCGATGTGTCGCTCGTGGGACGAATCCACCACCGATCCGGAGCCTTCGGCGCCTACAGCGGCGTGAAGGAAGGCAGCAATGCCTATCTCCTGGGCCTCCGCTATCGCTGGGGGAGGGATCTGCTGGAACCTGTTGGCAAATCTATGGTGCCCCCTCAGGGCTGCCCGGATCCCGAACGTAGTCATAGGCTCAATCCAACCTCCCTGAGTCAGCGGCTTGAGTCCACAGCTCTTGGCGATGGAGGCGAAGCCATCCAGCACATTCCCCCAACGCAAGCTCAGACAGCATCTCCACTTTCTGCCGCTGAACAGCAGAGACGACGCAGCCAGACCATCGCCGGCATTGACCAACGCATTGATGACGTCGAATTCCAGGGAACGCTGTCGATCGAACGACGCAGTGGTGTGCCTGTGCGACGAATCAATTCCAATGTGCGCGACGAGAACCGTTTCGGTGTGGTGAAGGTGCCTCAGCTCAAGCGATTGGGCAGCACACAGTTCATCAACGGCACGATCAGTCGTTGGCGGATTCAGGCCGCGCGCGTTCAGATCACCTCCAACGGATGGCGTGCCGACCGGATGAGTTTCAGCAATGACCCGTTCACCCCAGCCCAGACACGCCTCGATGCAGAGGATGTGGTGGCTCGTGAACAGCCGAATGGAGATCTGCTGATCTCGGCACGGCGCAATAGGCTGATCATCGAGGAGCGCCTGCCCGTGCCCATCAGCCGGCGGCAACTGATCCAGAAGGAAGAGGAAGTTGAAAATCGCTGGGTGTTCGGCGTCGACAATGACGACCGCGATGGCCTGTTCGTCGGTCGCAACCTCAAATCGATCACCTTCGGCTCCGACACCGATCTCATCCTTCAACCCCAGGTGATGTTGCAGCGGGCGGTCAATGGCGACAGAGACGTCGATCCAGGGGACCTGTTCGGTCTTGAGGCGAAGCTGGTCGGCCGCTACGACAGTATGAAAGTCAGAGCAGAAGCCGACATCAGCAGCTTCAGCGGCGATAACTTCCTCGACAACAGCCGCTACTGGGGAAGTGTCGAGCGCGGTTTCGAGCTCGGAGCTCTGGGGGAGGTATCCACCAACCTTTTCGGCACCTATCGCTACCGAACCTGGAATGGATCCCTCGGAGAAACCGATATTCAGTCGGCCTACGGCGTCTACGGCGAAAAGAAAGGTGAATTCGACCAGGGCAACACCCGGCATCGCTTCCTTGTCCGTGGTGCCATGGGCGATTACTACGCCGAACGGTTTGACAGCAACCGCATGCTGCGTTCAGGTCGCGGCAGCCTATTTGCCTCTCTGACCAGCACAATCCCGCTGTGGCGGGGATCCACAGCCGAACTCAGCCATTCAGCCGCATATCGCTACTCCCCAGTCGCCGTGGTCCCTGGCGTCAGCCTGACCACCAACATGAACAGCACCGTGGCGATCTACGGCGCCGGCGACCATCAAGAAAGCATCAGCCTCAGTGGTGGACCGACACTGACCCTGGGCACGTTCAGCAAAACATTTCTGGATTTGACCCAGATTTCTGTAATCGGTGGCGGCACCCTCCGTAATGGCGCCAGTCCATTCGAGTTCGACCGAATCGTCGACTTCGGCACACTCGGCTTTGGTTTAACCCAGCAGATCGTCGGCCCTCTTCTGCTCAGCACCGGGATCAATGTAAATGTCGATTCAGGGTCGGAGTACTACGGGGACGTGATCAACTCGAGCATTGAACTGCGTTGGCAACGTCGCAGTTACGACTTAGGGGTTTACTTCAATCCCTACGAGAGCATCGGCGGCATCCGATTCCGTCTGAATGACTTCAACTTTGATGGCAGCGGCGTGCCCTTTGTTCCATACACCCCAGCGGACTGGTTCCTCAAGGATGACAGCGAACTGCCGCTCTAAATCAGTTCCCACCCCCGATGATCAGATTGCTGCCGGTGAGGTTGGCTCCGGCAAAGCGAATCCCCCCGGTTTGCACATCTGGGGCGAAGGCATTTATCACCACAGCGGAGCGAAGATCGGCACCACGGAGATCCGTGCCCGTGAGATCGGCATTGGTGAGCGTGGCACCGCGCAGATCCGCCCTCACTAGTCGCGCTCCACTGAGATCGGCACCCTCGAGGTTGGCGCCCCGCAGATCCGCCCCCTCAAGATCAGCATCTCTTAAATCCGCACCGATCAGGTGGGCCTCCTGCAGCGCAATCCGACGCAGATCGCAGCCCCTGCAAGCCCCTTGATCGAGCAACCGCAACCGTGGATCTGGCCGGTGCTCAGCGGCCTGAAGCGGCAGAACCAGCAGCAGCACAAGCCAACCAAACGACACCATCAAATCAGCCAACAGATCTGTCTCCTTCATAGACACAAGAGTCTGACCTAGTCGTCAGCTGTTACTAAAGCCATCGATGTACGGCAAACCTTGCATCAGCTTTTGAATCTCTGAACCATGGGCCAACAACTGTGAGGTGGCATCCCAGCGACCGTTGAGCAACATCTGCCGCGGCCCCTCATCCACTGCGATCCCCCACTGTTGATCCTCTGACGTCAGCCGTTCGAGCTCCAGGTCCAAGGACCAGGAGAGGTGCGGGGCTTCCATCACCCGTTGCTGGATCGATTCCACCTCTGCCGCTGGCGCCGTGGCACAGGGAATGCCCAGGGCGAGACAGTTTCCGTGAAAAATCTCCGCGAAGCTGACCCCCACCACGGCACGGATCCCCCAGCGCATCAGCGCCTGAGGTGCATGTTCGCGGCTGGATCCACAACCGAAGTTGCCGTTCACCACAAGGATCGACGCCCCCTGAAATCGCTCCTGATCAAAGGGATGCTCACCCTTGCATTCACGGCGGTCGTCCGCAAACACCTGATCGCCCAAGGCATCGAAACTCACGCACTTGAGAAAGCGGGCGGGGATGATCCGATCGGTGTCAATGTCCTCACCACGAATAACGAGGGTTCGACCAACCACCTGCTTCACCGGACCGGAAGGAAAGCTGCTCATCAGACCGTCACTTGAAGGGACAGGGTGCGGACATCGATCACCTGGCCGTGAACGGCGGCAGCTGCCACCATCGCCGGACTCATCAACAGAGTGCGACCACTGGCGGAACCCTGCCGACCCTTGAAGTTGCGATTGCTGGAACTAGCACTGATCTGCCGGCCCTCCAGGCGATCGGAATTCATCGCGAGACACATCGAACAACCGGGCTCACGCCACTCGAAGCCAGCGTCCAGAAACACACGATCGAGTCCTTCCGCTTCCGCCGCCTTCGCCACCTGTTCCGATCCAGGCACCACAAACGCCTTGATGCCAACGGCAACATGACGACCAAGGGCTACAGCCGCTGCAGCCCGCAGATCGCTGAGTCGACCGTTGGTGCAACTGCCGATGAAGCAGACATCCACAGGAACTCCGGCAATAGCCGTTCCTGGCTGCAGATCCATGTAGCGATATGCCTCCTCGGCAATGGGTCGCTCCCCAGGCTCCAGCTGCTCAAGCCCGGGAACGCACTCATCAATGCCCAGCCCCTGTCCCGGTGTAATGCCCCAGGTCACGGTGGGAGCGATGCTCGCCGCATCAAACACCACCTCGTCATCCACCACAGCGTCGGGATCGCTGACAAGGCTGCGCCACCAGGTCACTGCCCGGTCCCAGGCCGCTCCGGAAGGGACTCCTGCCCGACCGTTGAGGTAATCAAAGGTGACTTGATCCGGATTGACATAACCGCAACGGGCTCCGCCCTCGATCGCCATGTTGCAGAGGGTCATCCGCTCCTCCATCGACAGTGCCTCCACGGCGGGGCCGGCGAACTCATATGCAAACCCGACGCCACCCTTCACTCCGAGCGTTCGTATCACATGAAGGATCAGATCCTTGGCGGAAACCCCATCAGCTAATCGGCCGTTCACCTTGATGCGACGGACCTTGAGCTTGGACATAGCCAGGCTCTGACTGGCCAACACATCCCGCACCTGACTGGTGCCGATGCCGAACGCGATTGCGCCAAAGGCTCCATGGGTTGACGTATGGGAGTCGCCACATGCAACGGTCATACCGGGCTGGGTCAGCCCCAGTTCCGGAGCAATCACGTGCACGATGCCCTGGCGGCCGCTGCCGATGCCGTGGAGGGTAATGCCATGGTCAGCGCAGTTGCACTCCAGGGTGCTGAGCATTTCCTCCGCCAGGGGATCCGCAAACGGACGGCTCTGGGAGGTGGTGGGCACGATGTGATCCACTGTGGCCACGGTCCGCTCGGGACAGCGCACGCTTAAACCTTTGTCCCGCAGCGCTGCAAACGCCTGAGGGCTGGTGACCTCATGAATCAGATGAAGACCCACGAACAATTGGGTGGATCCGCCGGGAAGCTCCGTCACCCGATGCAGATCCCACACCTTGTCGTAGAGGGTGCCGGAACTCAAGCCGCTCAGCTGCAAGGACCGTTGACCCTACGACTGAGCCAGCAGTCGTTGTCTCAGGCGATCCAACGCACGGATTACCGTGAGCTGCTGCACGGCACCCCGCCCGCGTCTGTCGCCGAAACGTTCCACAGTCGCCACACAACCGTCGGGACCACAGACCGCCAGATGAACTAGCCCGACGGGCTTCTCGTCGGTTCCACCACCGGGCCCGGCGATACCACTCACCGCGATCGACCAATCCGTGGCCAGCCGGCGCTGAACCCCCTCTGCCATCGCCACCGCTACCGGATCGGAGACAGCTCCGTGGCGTTCAAGCAATTCCGCAGGGACATCGAGCAGCTGCTGCTTCACCGCATTGCTATAGGCGATCACCCCACCAGCAAACACAGCGGATGAACCGGGAACAGCAGTCAAAGCAGCGCCGAGACCACCACCGGTGCAGGACTCCGCCACCGCGAGGGTCTGACCCGACCGTTGCAGCAACGACAGCACCACTGAAGCCAGGCTGTCGTCGTCGCGGCCGTAGCAATGCTGACCGGTGCGACGGCACAGTTCAGCCTCCATCGGATCCAACAGAGCCTCTGCTGCCTCTGCCGAGCTGCCACAAGCCGTGAGTCTGAGCCTCACATCTCCAGGAGAGGCGTAGGGCGCCACCGTGGGATTCCCCCCCTCGAGCAGATCAGCCACCTGCTCAGCCAAATTGGATTCACTGATGCCGCTGAAACGCAGCAGACGGCTCATGAACACCCCTGTGGCACCTCCGTGATGCCGAAGCCATGGTTCTGCCGTGGCCTCGAACATCGCCTGCATCTCCGAGGGCACGCCGGGAAATGTGATGACAGTGAAATCCGACATGGGGGACCAGATCATGCCCGGGGCCGAGCCCAGCGGATTGGGCAACACATCAGCACCTCGGGGAAGGAAAGCCTGACGGCGATTGCTAGGAGCCACAGCTCGACCCCCCGCCGAAAGCTTGGCGTTGATCTCCTCCCAAAGCTCAGGACGTTCCTGCATAGGCGTCTCGAATGCAGCTGCCAGGGATTCGGTGGTGAGGTCATCCGGTGTGGGACCAAGACCACCGGTAGTGATCAGAACACGACAGCGCCCACTCGCCTCCCGGACTGCTGCAGCCAACCGTTGGCGGTTGTCACCGACCACGGTCTGGCGGTAATGGGGAAGTCCGAGGGCCGCTAAGCGTTCGGCAATCCAACGGGCATTGCCATTGAGAATGTCACCCAGTAGCAGCTCCGTGCCGACGCAGAGAATTTCGACACCTGCTTCAGCCATGGCGATCGGAGCAGGAGGTGACTCTTGCCGCTGGAGCTGGTGATGCCTGGGTGAGATCTCGCTCGGTCTGAAGCTGGCGACGGCTGATAACCACCGTGGCCACTAGGATCGCTGTGGCTACGGCCAACCAAAGAAAGCGCATTTCGGCATTGGCCACCACCAGGGCCAGGGCGGCCAGCCATTGGGTAAACACATATATCAGCAAAACTGTGCGGCGATGGCTGAAGCCGGCACGCAGCAACCGGTGATGCAGATGTCGTCGATCGGGATAAAAAGGGGATCGACCCTCCCGCAGACGACCCATGATCACCGCTGACATGTCGGCCAGCGGCAGCGAGAGGATCAGCAACGGCAACAGCAAACTGACGGTGGTAAGCCCCTTGGCGGGGCCCACGATGCTGACCGCAGCCAGAGTGAAGCCAAGGAAATAGGAACCGCCGTCGCCCATGAAGATGCGAGCTGGGTTGAAGTTGTGGCGAAGGAAGCCAAGACAGCAGCCAGCGAGGGCTGCCGCCAGGAAACCAGCCGCAACCTGGTGCAGAGAAAAGCTCACAGAGATCAGACCAACAGCGGCGATGCCGGCGACACCGGCTGCCAGACCATCCAGTCCATCCAGCCAGTTGATGGCATTGGTGATGCCGACCAACCAGATCACCGTCGCCAGAAGGCTGAGGCCAGCGCTGAGGACGATCGCCGAGCCAGACGCATTCACCCAGGGCAGATCAATCGCTCCAATGCGGACGCCCTGGCTCCAGACAACACTGGCCACTGCGAACTGTCCAGCCAAGCGGGGCCAGGGGGAGAGATCGAACAGATCGTCGGCGAGGCCGATCAGAAAAAAGCAGAGCGACCCCGCCAGCGTGCTCCAGATGAGCTGATCACGTGCCGGAGCTAGCAGACCGAAGCCACCGAGCAGCCAGATCACAGTTAGCGAAAGTCCGAAGCCAGCCACCATCGCCATGCCACCCAGCCGAACCATGGGGGCGCTGTGTTGCTTGCGGGGGTCCGGCTGGTCGATGAGCTCAAATCTCAGTCCCAGAGAGCGCACGACGGGTACCAACACCATCGTGACCCCAGCCGCCAGCACGAAACTCAGCGTGGCAACCGCTAAGGGGCTGGCAGCGAGGGTCACTCAGGCTCCTGGTGAAGTACAACCCTTTTCAGGGAAGAGATTGGCCAAATCCTAGGGAGAGTGAACTCTGTCAACCACCGGGACCTGGTCCAGTCAGGCAAGCGCCGGCTGACGTGCTCCGGCATACAGGGGGAAGCGTTGGCAGAGCGCTTCAACCCGGCGCAGGCATCGCTGCTGGACGGCAGCGTCCTCAGGATTCAGCAGTCGGTCAGCGATGACATCCGCCACCTCACGGAAGGCATCTCGATCAAAGCCCCGGGTCGTCAGCGCTGCGGTGCCGAGACGCAGACCACTGGTGACGAAGGGGGATTCGGGATCAAACGGCACCGTGTTCTTGTTGGCGGTGATGTGAACATCACTCACCAGGAGATCAGCCACCTTGCCGGTCATTCCGATGGAGCGGAGATCCAGCAGAACAACGTGGTTGTCGGTTCCACCGCTGACAACATCAATCCCACGGGCGATCAACCGATCAGCCAGAGCGGATGCATTCGCAACCACCTGCTGGCTGTAGACCGTGAACGCTGGTTGCAGCGCCTCGCCGAAGGCCACTGCCTTAGCCGCGATGACATGTTCCAAGGGGCCACCCTGACTTCCGGGGAAGACAGCTTTGTCGAATTTCTTGGCGAAGTCGGCATCACGGCAAAGGATCAGACCGCCGCGGGGGCCCCTCAGGGTCTTGTGGGTGGTAGTGGTGACCACATCGCAGTGGGGAACTGGGCTGGGATGAACACCTGCAGCTACCAAGCCTGCGATATGAGCCATATCCGCAAGCAGGAACGCACCCACCTCGTCGGCGATAGCGCGGAAGGCAGCGAAATCAATAGTGCGGGGATAAGCCGAATACCCACAAACAATAAGCTTGGGTTTGTGCTCCAGAGCCAGCTGCCGGATGGCTTCCATGTCCAGCCTCTGAGACTCCCGATCAACGCCGTACTGGACCACATTGAACCACTTGCCGCTCACATTCACCGGCGAACCATGAGTCAGGTGGCCGCCATGGGAGAGGTCCAGGCCCATGATCGTGTCGCCGGGCTGAAGCAGCGCCAGAAAGACAGCGAAATTGGCCTGAGCGCCACTGTGGGGCTGCACGTTCGCCCAAGCAGCACTGAAGAGTTCCTTGGCCCGTTGGATCGCCAGTTCCTCAATGGCATCGACGTGCTCGCAACCGCCGTAGTAGCGCTTGCTGGGGAGTCCTTCGGCGTACTTGTTGGTGAGAACCGAGCCCTGGGCTTCCATCACGGCCAGGGAGGCGAAGTTTTCGCTGGCGATCAGCTCCAGATGAGTTTCCTGGCGCTGCTGCTCCTTCTCAATCAGGGCTGCGATCGCGGGATCAGCGGCCGAAAGGCCGTTGTTTATTGAAGGAGCAGAAGAATCGCTCATGACGCCCAAACTTGTCGTGTCTTGATCGTAAGAAACCGTTTCGAAAGGAATGTTGAACTACGAATGATTACTAAAAAAAAAACTGCCCTGAAGGACAGTTCTCAAGCGCGCCTGGAGAGATTCGAACTCCCGACCCTCTGATCCGTAGTCAGATGCTCTAATCCGCTGAGCTACAAGCGCTGGCGTGAATCCATGAGACCCCATCGAGGGTCCCATCGTCAACTGGAGCACGCACGCGGCAGGATCAGAACAAAATTGTGTTCATAGTTGATATGCCGATCCGCTGGTACGGCCCTGCAGACCCATCTGATCCGACCTACCGCCATTTCGAGCGGATCGTGAATCTCTGTCTGCACGCAGGCGTGTTTGCAGCCGTCAACAGCGGCGCCTGGTTTGTTCAGGAAATGTGTCAGCCCTTTCCCGCCGATCGACTGCCCTGGTTTACCGGAATTTGGTTCGGTGTGCTGCTGGTTCAGTTCATCGCTGTGCTGGTGCAGCGTCCTGGGCCGGTTGAACCAGCTGAATGACGTCAGCATGGGAGGACATGCCAACAATGCGGATGTCTCTTCCGGCTGCCGATCTGCAGGAGCTGCAGTCCACCCTGGCTGATCGCCTTTACATCCAGGTTGCGGGCTGGCATCTGTATTTGGGAGATGCAGACCTGGCCCAACCCCTCGCCATTGAGTGCAGTGCCCTCATGGACCAGGGGTCCACGGTGGCCGCCCGAAAGTCTCTGGAGGCTGTGGCGGTTCCCGTCGCTGGTGGAGCCAGCCAGTTGCCGCTCGCGCGCTTGATGCCCCCGGCACAGCTTCGTGAACTCGAAGAGATTCTCGAGTCCTACTGCCGATAAGGTTGCGGCCATCCGAAGGTGATGGTGTGCTGATCATCGAAGTCACCAACGCACGCGACGTGGTGCGTCAGCGGATTGGCCGGCTCGGAGAACGGTTGATCGGGCGGGTTGTGGACCCGGAAGCTCAAGTGGAGAAAGCGTTAATTCAGGAGTTGGAGACTGCCTTCAAGGAGTTCGGCATCGAAGCACGAATCGTGTCAGTACAGGGGCCCCAACTCGTGGGACGTCAGCAACTTGAACTGCCGATTCAGGTGCGCGAGGAGCGGGACGTGCGGCTCATCGACGCCTGAACTTTCGCCCGATCACCGTTGCAATCTGCTGTACCTCGGCGATGCCAAAGGCGGTTCCCACCAGGCCGTACACAAGTAATGCAATCGAGCCAGGCACGGCAATCTGCAGAACCAGACCTATCGATCCCTGGGGCCAGCTGAACCAACCCCGCAGGGCCCATGCCACAGCTGCTGCCATCCAACCCGCAAGGCTCAGGCAAGCCCCATCACGCCCCCACCGGCGCAATGGAAATCCCTGAAGGCGGCTGCGCAGGACCAGCAGCAGACCCAGACAGGTGAGTCCATTGATCGCCACGGTGGCCAGCACGAGGCCGGGCGCTCCGAAATAGAACGGTGACTGGTTGCCCCAGGGAGTCGGGCCTCCCACCAGCAACCAGTCGAAGATCACATTGAGGCCGATCCCCGCCAGTGAAAAACGAAACGGTGTTTTGCCATCACCAAGGGCGTAGAAGACGCGCACCAGCACATCCCGTCCAAGATAAACCGGCATCCCGAGGCCGTAGGCCATCAACAGGCCAGTGACCAGCTGGGCCGCGGCGGCATCAAACGCTCCGCGTTCGTAGACAAGCGCGACGATCGGCGCTCCCAGGGCAATGAACAGCCCCCCCAGAGGAATCATCGACGCCGTCGACAACATCAATCCCTGGCGAATGCGTTCGACCAGCGCAGGGCGATCCTCAACCGCTGTCATACGGGCGAAGGTCGGCAGCAACGGCACCAACAGGGCATTGGAGATCAACCCCAGCGGTGTCTGCACCAGTAGATTGGCGTAGCCCAGACCCGCGGCAGCACCTGCGATCCCGGACGCGAAGAACAGATCGGTGAACACATTGATCTGCAGCATCCCGGAGGACAATGTTGCGGGGCCCATCACCTGCCAGACCTCCCGCACGCCGGGATGGCGCCAATCCCAAACCAATTGAAACCGAGCCAGACCCTGACGGATCAGAGCCGGCAGCTGAATCAGCCATTGCAGAAAGGCCCCCGCCAGCGTGGCCAGCGCTAGCACCACGCCACCGGCCATCGCCGCAGCCGGCAACGTGATTCCACTCCCCAACTGCCACCAGAGCAGTCCGACCCCCAGGATCAGGGCAACGCTGGACATCAACGGCGAGATCGCTGGAATCCAGAACTCATCGGCTGCATTCAGGGATCCGAAACCGAGGCCGATCAGACCCGCCAGTAGAGCCATCGGCGCCATCACCTGCAACTGCACAGTGGCGATGGCATGGAGCTCCGGGCTCAACCCCGGCCCCACCAATGTGATCAAGGGGTTGGCCGCCAGAACCAGCAGCAGAGTGACCAGCAGGAGCAAGGCACTCACACCCGTGTTCAGAGCCGCCAGGATGTGTGCTCCTTCAGCTCGGGGACGACGGCTCAGAACGCTGACCATGGCGCTGTGAAAAGGCCCGTTGATCCCCCCCAGCAGGATCAGCAGAAATCCAGGCAGGACGTAGGCGTAGTTGTATGCGTTGTAAGCAGCGCCGACACCGAAGGAGGCCGCAATCACCAGCTGACGCACCAGCCCTCCCACCTTGCTGAGCAGCGTGCCCAGGGTCACCACCAGTGCGATGCCCTTAAGTGAACGCGCCATTCGGACCACAGACGATGGCCGCATTGTGGTGGGAGCACAGGAGAGCATGTGCACTCCCTTGGCTAAAGCCATGACCGGCTGCACAACCCCAGGCGACGCCCTGCTCAGCTTCGAAGCGCTCGAGGAGGGCGTTCTAATCAAGCGCTACAAGCGCTTTCTGGCGGATGTGGAACTCTGCAGTGGCGAGGTGATCACTGCCCACTGCGCCAACACCGGCCCGATGACTGGCGTGTTGATCCCAGGCCAGCGGGTGCGGCTGCGCCATGCCCCATCACCCAAGCGCAAGCTCGCCTGGACCTGGGAGCAAGCCGAGGTGCCAGGAGCAGACAACGATCCGTGCTGGGTGGGCATCAACACAGCTCTCCCCAACCGTTTGATCCGGGCCACTGTCGAGGCGGGCTGCCTGGACGCTCAGCTGGGGCCAATCGCCAGCATCCGTGCCGAAGTGGCCTACGGAGAGAACAAACGCAGTCGGGTTGATCTACTGCTCACCCCCGCCGACTCCAATCCGGATCAACGGCCGATCTATCTCGAGGTGAAAAACACCACCTGGACCGACGGCCCCACAGCACTGTTTCCGGACACGGTGACCGAACGCGGCCAGAAGCATCTGGTGGAGCTGATGGGGGTCCTTCCGGATGCCAGAGCGGTGCTTGTGCCCTGCCTGAGCCGTCCCGATGTGACGGCGTTCGCTCCCGGTGACAGCGCCGATCCCCGCTACGGGGAGCTGTTCCGTGAGGCGTTGAAAGCTGGCGTGGAAGCATTGCCCTGCTGCTTCCGTTTCCACAAGGATCGAATTCTCTGGGAAGGCATCAGGCCACTTGGACAATTTTGAGATCTTGTATCAATTAACACACCTAAGGGCGAACCTGCACACCAGCTTGGGTGAGTTCAGTCGGATACACCATCCGGCGTGACCAGCAGCTCTGCACTCTCGTTCATGACAACTGCACTCCATTCGCCTACTAGTAGGCGCCGAAAAACATTGCAGGAGGCCAGCCTCCTGGAAGGTCCGTTGATGCTGATTAAGAGCATCCGGGGCTTCAGTTCCAACCGCGCCATGACCTGGCTCGCCTGTGCCCCCTTGGCACTCATGGGTCTCGGCATCTTCACCCTTTCCGCAAAAGCCGAAGAGCTGCCGGACCTCAACGCCGCTTTTCTCGCCAACAACCTTTGGCTTCTGGTGGCCACCATTCTGGTGATCTTCATGAATGCCGGCTTCGCCATGGTGGAAGCCGGCATGTGCCGTCAGAAGAATGCCGTCAATATTCTCGCAAAGAACTTGTTCGTGTTCGCCCTCGCGGTGACCGCCTACTGGTTTGTGGGCTATTCATTTATGTACGGCGACGCCGCTATCGATGGTTGGTTGTATTTCGGAGGTCTCTTCTTCGATCCAACCGTGACCGCTGAGACCATCAGTGACGCCGGCCTGGTTCCCACCGTTGATTTCCTCTTCCAGGCTGCATTCGCCGGAACCGCAGCCACGATCGTGTCCGGTCTTGTGGCTGAGCGGATCAAGTTCGGCGAATTCGTGATTTTCGCTTTGGTGCTCACCGCCTTCATCTATCCAGTTGCGGGCAGCTGGGAATGGAACGGCGGCTGGCTAAACAGCGTCGGCAATGCCGAATTCATCGACTTTGCTGGTTCCTCCATCGTTCACTCCGTCGGGGCCTGGGCCGGTCTGGTGGGTGCCGCCCTGCTCGGACCCCGCATCGGCAAATACGTCGGCGGCAAGGTTCAGGCCATCCCTGGCCACAACATGTCAATCGCCACCCTTGGTGCCCTTATCCTCTGGATTGGCTGGTACGGCTTTAACCCTGGCTCACAGCTTGCCATGGACCAATGGGTTCCCTACGTGGCCGTGACTACCACCCTTGGTGCGGCCGGCGGTGCAATCGGCGCCACCGTGATCTCCACGATCACTTCGAAGAAACCTGATCTGACAATGATCATCAATGGCATCCTGGCTGGCCTAGTAAGCGTGACCGCCGGTTGCGGCAACCTCACCCTGACGGGCTCCTGGGTGGCTGGCGTTGTGGGCGGCATCATCGTTGTCTTCTCCGTCGCTGCTCTCGATGCAGCGGGCATTGATGATCCTGTCGGTGCTTTCTCCGTGCACGGCGTTTGCGGAGTCTGGGGCACCCTAGTGATAGGCCTCTGGGGCTTCGATATTCAGGGTGATGGTTCACCCCTAGGTCTGCTGGTCGGCGGAGGTATCGAACAGCTCGGCATTCAGGCTCTTGGCACTGCTGCCTATGCCATTTGGACCATTGTGACCTGCTACATCGCCTGGCAGATCATCGGTGCACTCTTCGGCGGCATCCGTGTCACCGAAGAGGAAGAGACCGAAGGTTTGGACATCGGCGAACACGGCATGGAGGCCTACGCCGGCTTCACCACCACCAACAACTGATTCCTAAGAACTCAGTTCCCAAGCTCGGCCCTGAGGGCCGGGCTTTTTTATGGCCTGCTGATCGCAGCATGCCCCATAGAGTCATCACAACTCAGCGCCCGTCATGGACACCCACGCCTTCAAGCGCTCCCTGCACCATTCCGAGCGCTACAACAGGCGAGGCTTCGGACGGGCGGAAGAAGTGGCCGAGAGCCTGGAGCAGGCCTACCAGAGCGGTTTGATCGGCACCATCCGCGACAACGGCTACAAGCTCAGCCATGGCCGGCTCTCGATTCGCCTGGCGGAGGCTTTCGGGTTCTGCTGGGGGGTGGAGCGTGCCGTGGCCATGGCTTACGAAACCCGCAAGCACTACCCCGCCGAGCGACTGTGGATCACCAACGAGATCATCCACAATCCCTCAGTGAACCACCATCTGCGCGAGATGGATGTTCAGTTCATCCCAGTTGAGCAGGGCGTCAAGGATTTCTCCGGTGTCACCTCAGGTGATGTGGTGATCCTTCCCGCCTTCGGCGCCACCGTTCAGGAGATGCAGCTGCTCAACGAGCGGGGCTGCCACATCGTGGACACCACCTGCCCCTGGGTCTCCAAGGTTTGGACCACGGTGGAGAAGCACAAGAAGCACACCATCACCTCGATCATCCACGGCAAGGTGAAGCACGAGGAAACTCTTGCCACCAGCTCCTTTGCCGGAACTTACCTAGTGGTTCTGGATATGGAGGAAGCCCAGATCGTGGCGGATTACATCATGGACAAGGGTGACCGTGACGCCTTCATGCAGCGCTTCTCCGCTGCCTGCTCCCCAGGTTTCGACCCGGACCGTGATCTATCGCGCCTGGGCGTCGCCAACCAGACCACGATGCTCAAAAGCGAAACCGAGGAGATCGGACGCCTGTTTGAACGAACGATGCTGAGCAAGTACGGCCCAGCCGAGCTCAATGATCACTTCGTGGCATTCAACACCATCTGCGATGCCACCCAGGAGCGTCAGGACGCCATGTTCTCCCTCGTGGACGAACCGCTGGATCTGATGGTGGTGATCGGTGGTTTCAACTCCTCTAACACCACGCACCTGCAGGAGATCGCCGTCAGCCGTGGGATTCGCTCCTTCCACATCGACACTCCCGATCGCCTTGATGCCCAGGCCAATGCCATTGAGCACAAGCCGCTGGCTGCGGAACTGCGAAGTGAAACCGGCTTTCTGCCGGCTGGACCGGTCACCGTCGGCATTACCTCGGGTGCCTCGACACCCGACCGGGCTGTTGAAGAGGTGATCGAAAAGCTGATGGTGCTCAGCGAGAGCTGATCAGCCCCAGCTTTACATTGGTTCACAACTCCTGGGCCGTCTCGGTTCCAATCTGTGCTGCTCTTGTCGCGCTCTGATTCCGACAATCCGCTTCATGGTTCGGACCAGCAGGTGCGTTGTTATCGCAGCACCTTTTCCGATCAGATGGAAATGCTGGCACCGACCCCTCGCGTGGTGTCGTACTTGAATCGTCACCAGATTTGGTTTGAGCGCTGTGCCAAGC
>QCSJ01000027.1 GCA_003211535.1 Synechococcus sp. AG-670-A05
GTGGACCTGGTGCGTTTCGAGCCGGTCTATGAGCAGGTGTTCGCCTACGTCTTCGGGGACACGCTGGTGTTCAGCGATCTCAGCAGTGCCCGTCAGCAGCTCGGCCGCAGCCGCGCCGTCACCATCGACGGTGAGCTGCAGGAAAAGAGCGGCGCCATGACCGGCGGCAGCCTGTCCCCGCGAAGCGGTGGCCTGAGCTTCGGTCGCAGCGGCGATCAAGACGAAGCGGAACCGCTGCGAAGGCGTCTGATGGAACTGGGGGAGACCCTGGCCGCTTGTTGCCGGGAGGTATCGAAACTGGCCCAGACCCTGGAGCAACAGAAGCCACAGCTACGTGAGCTGGAACAACGCCAGGCCGCCCTTGTGGCCGAACGCAACGCCGCCCGTCGCAACCACGGCCCCCTGCTGGAACGCAGAAGGCAGCGGGCGGAACGTCTGAGCCGGCTGCAGCAGGAGCAAGGTGGCCAGCAACAACGGCTCCTGATGATTGGACAGGAGCTGACGCCACTACAGGAGGAACTGCAGCAGCTGGAAGCCGCGGAACGCAACAGCGACGGGCAAGACGATGTCGCCGCCTGGCAGCAACTGCAGCAGGACCTGGAGGCAGCGGATGGCCGCCTGGACATCGCCCGCAAGGAACGGGATGCGCTGCTGCAGGCCCAACGGGAACGGCAGCTGGCGATCGAGCGCCTGGGGGACCAGCGCAAGACGCTGGAGGAGG
The DNA here is from genome assembly GCA_003211535.1 of Synechococcus sp. AG-670-A05. Taxonomy (GTDB): domain Bacteria; phylum Cyanobacteriota; class Cyanobacteriia; order PCC-6307; family Cyanobiaceae; genus Parasynechococcus. The sequence continues at coordinate 722 of QCSJ01000027.1, forward strand.
AGGAAAGACAACTGCAGGAGGCGGTGCAGGCCCTGGCCACAATCCACACCAGCTGGCGGGAGCAACAGCAGGCGCTGCAGCAACAGCGCAGCTCCCTGCAGCAACAGCAGTCCGACCTGCAGGAACGGTTCGGCGAGCAGCGCCGTGCCCGGGATGCCGCTGAAGCGGAGGTGGGCCGCCAACGGCAGGCGTTGCAGCAGGCCGAATGGAACCTGGAGCGGCTGAATGAGAAACGCGAAGGTCTGATCGAGGAGCAGCGCAGCGGCGCCATCCGGCTGCAGGAGATGGAGCAGGCCCTGCCGGATCCTCTCCCTGAGATCTCAGAAGACCTGCGCCTGGCGGGCCTACAAGCCCTGCAGGCGGACCTGCAGGCGATTCAACAACGCATGGAAGCGCTGGAGCCGGTGAACATGCTGGCTTTGGAGGAACTGGAGGCTCTCGAGCAGCGGCTGGCGGAACTCAACGAGCGGCTGCAGGTGCTCAACAGCGAACGGGAGGAGCTGCTGCTGCGGATCGAGACCGTGGCCACCCTGCGCCTGGAGGCCTTCATGGAGGCCTTCACCGCCGTGGACGGCCATTTCAGGGAAATCTTTGCCTCCCTCTCCGATGGCGACGGCCACCTACAATTGGAAAATACAGATGATCCCCTCGAAGGGGGCCTGACCCTGGTGGCCCATCCCAAGGGGAAGGCGGTGCGTCGGCTGGCGGCGATGTCCGGCGGTGAGAAATCCCTCACCGCCCTCAGTTTCCTGTTTGCATTGCAGCGATTCCGCCCCTCGCCCTTCTATGCCCTCGATGAGGTGGACAGCTTTCTGGACGGTGTGAACGTGGAGCGTCTGGCCGCGCTCATCGCCACCCAGGCCGAAAAGGCCCAGTTCATGGTGGTCAGCCACCGCCGACCCATGATCGCTGCAGCGGAGCGCACCATCGGTGTAACCCAAGCCCGCGGTGCCCACACCCAGGTGGTGGGGCTTCCCGATGCCGCCTGAACTGGCAGAGCAGAATCACTACGCCACAATAGCGCGATGAGTTTGACTCCTCCCGCGAACGACGCCCAGACCGGGGTGCCCAGCGACCGCCTCTGGTTGCGCTCGGAGCTGATGGGAACGCAGGTGATCACACGCGACACGGGTCGGCGGCTGGGAGTCGTTGGCGAGGTGATCGTTGACATCGACCGCCGAGAAGTTGTGGCCGTCGGCCTGCGAGACAACCCCTTGACCCGCTTCCTGCCCGGTCTTCCCCGCTGGATGCCGCTGGACCGTATTCGCCAGGTGGGGGATGTGATCCTGGTGGATTCGGCCGATTCCCTCAGCGACGGCTTCAACCCTGAACGTTACAGCAGAGTAATCAACTGTCAGGTGATCACCGAATCCGGCCGGAAGCTCGGTCGCGTTCTGGGCTTCGCCTTCGACATCGAAACCGGTGAACTCACCACCCTGGTGATGGGTGCCCTCGGGGTGCCCCTGCTGGGGGAGGGCGTGCTCAGTACCTGGGAAATGCCGGTGGAGGAGATCGTCAGCAGTGGCACGGATCGGATCATTGTTTACGAGGGCGCCGAGGACAAACTGAAGCAACTCAACAGCGGCGTGCTGGAGAAACTGGGTGTCGGCGGACCTAGCTGGGAGGAGCAGGAGCGAGAGCGCTACCGCGTCAATCTCGTGCCGGTGGAGAACCAGTTGAGCTCCGGCCAACCCGCCGAGGAGGAACAACGGCGGCTGACCGCTGCCGACACCGCCCGGTTCGAACCGGAGGAGGACATGGAATATGTGGAGCTCGAGGAACGGCGCCGCGATGTGATGCCCCAGCGCCGTTATCTCGATGAGCAACCGGAGGACCCCTACCCGAACGAGCGCTATACACCCGAACCGGTGGAGCCGGATCCCCTGCCGCGTCGCTCAATGCCGATGTCGCGACGCGCCATGCCACTCCAGCGTGAACCCATGGATGTTGAGCCCATGGATGTTGAGCCAACGGAGCGCGAACAACCGCCGCGACGCAACCGGCCGATGGCCGCTGATAAAGACCTCGACGACCCCTGGTGAGAGCGGTCTAATTCCCGAGTGATCACTTGACTCCCGCGTGACGTTTCCGCCAGTCCGACGACCTGAGCGGCGTTTGCGTGCTGTCCCCGCATCCAAGCCAACGGGATCCCCCGAGTGATCCTGGCTGTACCGCTGCGGGGTGCTGATCCTGCTCGGCCTGATCACGTACAACTTTGCCCAGCCCGACGAATTGGAACGCTGCATAGAGCAGCGCTACCAACAAGTCCTGAGGGGCCATCTCCTCAGCGAGGGCTAGATCCGTGATGACGTCCGGGTGAGTTAACGCAACAAGGCCGCCAATTACTTCAACGGCGGCACCGGACAGCTGCACTGGCAGCCCTGAGGGTCAACCGGCCTTGAAATCCAGCGAGACACTGTTGACGCAGTAGCGCTGACCGGTGGGAGCGGGGCCGTCGGGGAAGACGTGCCCGAGGTGGGCATCGCAACGGGAACAGTTGATTTCCAAGCGCACCATGCCGTGGCTCAGGTCCTGCTTGGTGGTAATGGCTTCCGAAGAGATCCCGTCCCAGAAGCTAGGCCAGCCGGTGCCCGACTCAAACTTGGTCTTCGAGCTGAACAGTGGTGCGTCGCAGCATATGCAGTGATACGTACCGGTTTCTTTTTTGTTCCAGTAGGCCCCCGAGAAGGCCCGTTCGGTGCCACCGCAGCGGGCCACCTGAAACTGGTCCTGCGAAAGCGACTGCTTCCACTCCTCAGGAGAGAGCTCGATCCGCTTGGACATCGAACATTTCTTGCAAAAGCTACTCAACCCTAGGCAGAGTTCAGCTGGCGAGGCAGCAACTGGCGCACCTCCTCCGCAAGAGCCGAGACGGCACCGGGTTGTCCTCTCAGGGCCTGCAGGTCAGCGCGCTGGCCTTGCAACCGCGTCGGTGATGCCAGCCATTCCGCTGCCTCGGCTGCGATCTGCTGGGGTGTAATGGCACCGACCCGCTCGGGAACCACTGCCCGGCCGGCGCTGATGTTGGGCCAGGCCATCAATCCGTTGTTGCGCAGCCTCCACAGGGAGAGGAGCACACCGACGATCCGCCGCAAGCCGGGCAATCGCGCCAACAGACCCAGGCCACCATCCCAGGCCTGCATCACCTCCAGATGCTGGGTCGGCACGATCACGATCATCGGCACTCCCAGAGCTCCTAGTTCAGCCGTGTTGGCTCCAACCGTGGTCAATGCCAACTGGCATTGGCTGAGGGGACCGTGGGCAGGGTGCTGCTCCACGAGGTTGATGCATGTCCCGGCCTGGGTCCGCAGAACCCCATCGCAGACATCCATAACGGCACTGCTGTATGTCCGGGCAATGGGATTGGCCGCTCCGGCATAACGCAGCAACTCCTTAACAGAAGTGGTCGGCGCCACTGGCAGCAAAAAGCGGCAACCGGGACGAAGCTGCGCCAGGCGGTCTGCCGTCTCCAGCAGAAATGGCATGCCGATGCTCAACTTCGCCGGTTTGGAACCCGGCAGCAGGCCGATCCATTCCCCCTCTGGCAACGGGGTGGCCTGCCGAGCAAACGTGGAGAGATCCGCCATCAGATCCCCCACTACACGGCAGCGGGGCTGGAAGCGTCGGGGCAGCTGGTGAAGCACCACCTTTGACATGGCAGCAACGCGATCGTTCCAACCGGGCCAGCGCGCGATCCACTCCGCATAGGTGATGTGTCGATACCCCAGTCGAGCTGACAGGAGCACCGTCCAGAACTGATCGCCACCCAGGAAGACGACCACCCCTCGCCGAGGCCAGGGGCCATAACGGGCAGGGCGCAGCAGCAGGTCCCAGAAGCGCGCCGCGGGGGTAATGCGTTCAAACAGGTTCCAGGGCTCAGCCGCGGCCCGTTCGTGGCCGGTGGCATTGGGACAAGGCACCAGAACCAGTTGCAGGCTCGCTGCAGTCCATGTTGTTCTTGGCCTCAGCGGGACAGTTGTGTGCAGGCATTCCGCCAGTGGACGCACCCATGTGGTTAGTTCTCCGGGACCGTTGGAGACGAGGACAACAGCAGGCCCGGGTTCGTCGGTCGCAGGTCTGGCCAAGGTAAAGGAGTGCGGATGGCGAGACTTGAACTCGCAAGGCCGAAGCCACACGCCCCTCAAACGTGCGTGTCTACCAATTCCACCACATCCGCGTGGACGACGCAGCCGCTCGGGCGCTGCCTGCTTTTCATCATACCCACTTGGGGTCGCGGCTCTGAGCATCCCGGTCGTCACTGATACGATCCGCGGTCAGGCCTGGATTGCTGCGGGATGCCCATCGGCAAAGTGCTGATCGCCAACCGCGGCGAAATCGCCCTCCGGATTCTGCGCAGCTGCCGCGAACTCGGAATCGCCACTGTGGCCGTTTACAGCACGGTCGACAAAGACGCACTACACGTCCAACTGGCCGATGAAGCAGTCTGCGTGGGCGACGCCCTGAGCAGCAAGAGCTACCTCAACGTCCCCAACATTCTCGCCGCTGCCACCTCCCGCGGTGTTGACGCAATCCACCCGGGTTACGGCTTCCTGGCGGAAAACGACAAGTTTGCCGAAATGTGCAGCGACCATGGGCTGACCTTCATAGGACCCTCCCCTCACGCCATCCGGTCGATGGGGGACAAATCCACCGCGAAGGCCACGATGCAGGCTGTTGGGGTTCCGACCGTGCCCGGCAGTGAGGGGTTGCTGAGCGGCCCAAACGACGCTGCCTTGCTGGCAGAACAGATGGGCTACCCCGTAATGATCAAGGCCACCGCAGGCGGCGGGGGCCGCGGCATGCGTCTGGTGCAGAGCCCGGACCATCTGAACAACCTGTTCAAAGCTGCCCAGGGCGAAGCGGAGGCTGCCTTCGGCAATCCCGGGCTGTACATGGAGAAATTCATCGATCGCCCCCGACACGTGGAAGTTCAGGTGCTGGCGGATCGCCACGGCAATGTCGTCCACCTGGGCGAACGGGATTGCTCGATTCAACGACGCCACCAGAAATTGCTGGAGGAAGCCCCAAGCCCGGCCCTGGATCCCGATCTGCGTCGGCGCATGGGGGAGGCCGCCGTGGCCGCAGCACGCAGCATCAACTACGAGGGAGCGGGCACTGTCGAGTTCCTGTTGGATCGCAGCGGTGGGTTCTACTTCATGGAGATGAACACCCGTATCCAGGTGGAGCATCCCGTCACCGAGATGGTGACTGGAATCGACCTGATCGCCGAGCAATTGCGCATCGCCGGTGGGGATCCCATCAGCGTTCGCCAGGAGGAAATCAATCTCTCCGGCCATGCCATCGAGTGCCGAATCAACGCCGAAGACGCCACTCACAATTTCCGACCGGCCCCAGGCCGCATCACGGGCTGGCTGCCTCCGGGTGGTCCGGGTGTGCGCGTCGATAGCCATGTGTATACCGGCTACGACATTCCACCCTTTTACGACTCGCTAATCGGCAAGCTGATCGTCTGGGGACGCAACCGTGACATGGCGTTGTCCCGGATGAGACGAGCCCTGAATGAATGCGCCGTTACCGGAATTCCGACCACGGTGGAATTCCACCTAGCCCTGCTGGACCGCCCGGAGTTCATCAACGGCGACGTGCACACCAAATTTGTTGAGCAGGACATGTTCAACTAATCGTCTGCGATCGCATCAGGATCTGCGAGAGGAGTCCCTGCTGTCCGACGAGAAGCTCGCGCAAAAGACTGAGCAACCCAACCCAGATCACGGGTGTGACATCCACTCCGCCGATCGGTGCCACCACCTTGCGGCTCAGCGAGAGTACTGGCTCTGTAGGCCAGGCAATCAAAGGCCAGGCACCCTGCTTCAGATCCACCTGGGGGTACCAGGTGAGCACGATCCTTAACAGGAACGCCAGCGTCAGTGCCGCCAGCAGCAATCCCAGGACCAGGTGGATGGCAGGAAGCACCTGAAGCAGCAAGGGCGTCACAAAGCTCAAAGCATTGGGACCGGCATCGTAGAAAGCGAGGCTTCATCCCTAGGATCACTAAGGCTTTGAATCAGACGGCACCGACGCCATGACCCCCTCCCTCTCCAATTTTCTGAGCAGCCTCGTGTGGGGAGGTTTGATCGTTGTGGTTCCCGCCACCATCGGCTTGATCCTTATCAGTCAGACCGACCGCCTCGACCGCAAGCTCTGATCCCCCCCTTGGCGTCGCTCGTAAACTGAAGCTCTTGCGGAGGCGCTTCATTGGTTAACGCCAGTCTGAATTGGGCCAGCATCGTCGGCATCGTTCTTGCCGTAGGAGGTGCTTTGCTGTACTTCATGCGCTCGTTCAAACCTGCTCTCGCGCGGGACTACGACGTTTTCTTCGCCGCCATAGGACTTCTCTGCGGCGGGATCCTTTTTTTCCAAGGCTGGCGCCTGGATCCGATTCTCCAGTTCGGCCAGTTTCTGCTGGCGGGCACCACTGTATTTTTCGCCTACGAAAGCGTCCGTTTACGGGGTGTCGCCACCGAACAGGCACGACGATCCGCCTATTTCGATGACGAAACAGCACCACCCCAGGAAGCTCCCGGCGGTTTAACAAGCGGCTTGAACGACAGATACGACCGCTTCGATGAACCTCAGCCGATGCGCCGTCGATTTAGCGGGCGAGACGACCGTTTCGACGACGAACCCCTAGAGGAAAGCTATCAACCACGCCGCGCCTCCACCTCCCGCGCTGCCATCCCTGAACAGGCAGAAAGCCGCCGTGGCCGTGATAACGAACGCCCTGCAGAGCGCTGGGCCCGTCAGGATGATGAGCGCTCCCGCCGCATGGCCCGTTTCCGCGTTGGTGAGGAACAACCGGAAAAACGTGCCGACTTCGGCGACCGCCGCACCCAGCGCGAGGAGCAGCGCCGCGGCAAGCGTCCCGGCCCAGCGGCTCAACCAAACCGACCTGCCGCTGAAGATGCTGCCTTCAGTGCAAAACGATCCGCCAGCAATCGCCCGGCACCCAGAAGTTCCCGCAGCGGCGGGCCAGCCTCTCGCCCCCGGGACAACAGCTCCCGCTTCGACGACTGACGCCAGTCCGATCGCCGCTGCTGCTGCTCCTTCTGGCCATCAGCCTGCTGGGCTGCAATGGCCGCGTTGAACGTGCAGGCAGCGGCTGGATCGACCGCAGCCAGGACGATCCAGCCCTCAGCGGAGATGGACGTCTGCTGGCGGTGATCACCCCCCTGCAGGGTCGCCCAACGGTGCAACTGCGCGGAGAGGACGGCAGCATACGATCCGTGCCGCAACTTAGGCGCCATCAGCCCCACAGCTCACCTTCCTTGAGCTGGAACGGTCGTTATCTGGCATTGATCACCCAACGCGGCAAACGACTGGCAGTCATCCTGGACCGTCTCAACGGCCGGTTGCATCCTCTGCCCCTGCCCGGCGGCAGGGATCCTATACGCCTCAGTTTAGCGCCAGATGCTCGACGGCTCGCCTTGCAGGTGGCCGACAAGGGCCAGTGGCGGGTGGAACTTCTCGATCTCAGCGAACTGCTTGAGCCGGATCGTGCCACCGGACAGACGCTCACGACACCGCCATTGGAGAACATCCGATGACGCCAGTCATTTCGCTGCTGCTCACTCTTGTGCTGTTGGGGTGCAGTGGACCGCGGCCGAAACCGCTGCCCGATCTCAACGGTCTGCTTCGTCAGAACGCCGGCAGCCGGCGGGAGCCTTCCCTGGCGCAGCGCTGGCTGGCCAGTCTCACCCTGCGGGGTGGCCGTGAACAGGTGGAATTGATGGATCTGGGGGCTCGGCAACCAGTGCCCTTGCCGGGACTGAATCGCGCAGACGCCCAACCAATCAGCGTCAGCGTCAGCGCGGATGGCACACGCCTGGCGGTGGTGCAGCAGCGCGACGAACGCACCGAACTGGTGCTCTACCGCCGCAGCGTGGGGACAGTGCAACGGTTACCGCTGGAGCCTCCGGGGGTGCCCCGTGCCGTGAGCCTCAATGCAGACGGACGACGGATGGCGGTGCAGGTGAGCCGTGGTGGACGCTGGGAGGTGGATCTGATTCGCCTGCCCTGATCAAGGCAGCAGGCCGGCCCAATGCAGGAAGGTGTCACCGCTGATCGCCTCGATCACCAGGACTGCCGCGAAACCGACCATGGCGAAGCGGCCATTGACCCGCTCGGCGTAGGCGCTCCAACCGAAGGCGGGGACATCGGTGGTCGTGGCGGAGGTCTCCTGAACCGAAGCGGTTGCAGGGGGCTCACTTGGGGAGGTCATCCGGCCGGATCAGGAACGCCCGAAGTCATAGCTGGTCGCTGGCATCAGCCGCCAGCCACCGTCTCCAAGCAGCTCCAGCACCGAATCATGGAACTGCTTGAGGGTGGGACGGTGACCGATGCTGATCACCGCCAGTTCCCGCTGGCGCAGCAGTGCATAAAGATGATCCTCGGTCGCCACATCCAGGGCACTGGTGGCTTCGTCCAGAACCACGAACCGAGGGGCGTTCAGCAGCAAACGACCAAAGGCCAGGCGTTGCTGCTCACCGAGCGAGAGAATGCGAGGCCAATCCTGTTTGACGTCCAGGTCGGGATAGCGGGCCGAGAGGGTGCTGAGATTGACTTCATCCAGCACGTGGCGCAGTTGGTCGTCACTGAAACGGCCTTCATCGGTTGGGTAGCAGAGCTGTTCCCGCAATGACCCCAGCAACATGTAAGGCTTTTGAGGAATAAACAGCAGCTCTCCGGTGGGTGGACGCTCCACGTCCCCCTTGCTGGGGGACCAGAGTCCGCTGATCATCCGAAGCAGCGAAGTCTTGCCGCAGCCGGAGGGGCCCACCACCAGCAACTTGTCGGTTTCGCCAACGCTGAGGCTGAGATCCCGAACGATCGGCTGCTCAGCACCGGGCGGGGTGAGGTCTGCGTGACGCACCACGATCGACTCAGCTCCCTGCTGGACCGGGTCAGTGCCTCTGGCCTCACGGCTCACCTGCTCCACTTCGCTCTGGAAGCCTTCCAGACGGGAGATCCCGGCGGTGAACTGCGCCAGCTCCTCGATCTGATTCACAACATAGAAGAGCGAACCCTCCACCATACCGAAGGCAAAGTTGGCCTGAATGAAGCCGCCATAATCAATCTCCCCTGCGAAATAAGGAACAGCCATCACGAGATAAGGAAAGAAATTACCGGCATATCCAATCGATCGACGCATTACATCGATAATGACGCGCCAGATAATCAGCAGGTTGAAATTGCGAACAACGAAGCTGAGACGTCGTTCGGTTTCAGCAGCTTCAGGTTCTTCTCCGGAGTAGAAGGCAATCGACTCAGCGTTGTTGCGGATATGAACCAATCCGTAGCGAAAATCAGCCTCATAACGCAGCTGATCGAAATTAATCCTCACCAGCTTTCGACCGGAAATGACCAGAACAGCTGTCGCGAAACTGGCATAGCCAAACAGTGACAGAGTCAAAGTTGTGCTGATGCTCCAAAGAATGAGGATGTTGAGGGAAAAGGTCAGCAGGGCATCAAAGACACCCAGAGTGAACTGCAAACTCTGAGCTGTGAAGGAACGGGTGTCATCGGTGATGCGCTGGTCGGGATTGTCGACATCCGTGGCCTGTTCATCGTTCGGATTGAGTACGTAATAAGCGCGGTTGCGCATGTAATCGCCGATGAGGCTGCGGGATAACCAATCGCGCCAGATGATTCCCAACTTCAAGGTGAAGAAGATCTGAGACACCCGGATCGGCAACGCCACGACAAAGCAGCAGGCGTAGATGATCAGGATCCGATAAAAACCGTCTTCTTGCTTAGCCACCAGAGCATTGGTGAGATCCCTGGCGATGAAGCCGATGCCGGCATTGATGCCGTTGACGGTAAGCAGCATCAGCACGATCACGCCAAGCATCAACCAGTGCAGCCAGCGGCGGTTGCGCAGCTGTTGTCGCATCACCAGGAACGCCGCTCCTCCCATCAGGAAAAGGCCGCTGAAGACCACCCCCCAGGCACTGCTCCAGATCGTGTCGATCGTTTCGGAAACCCCCCCGAAGTACTTAGCCGTCAGCTCAGGCAACAGCTGCTCGGCCGCGTTGATCAGACCGGTGAGCGCCACCAGCACTAGGCCGCCGACACAGAACAGCAACGCCAGCAGCAATCCAGCGAACTGCCAGCCGCTGGCCTGATCGAGGGGCAGAAAGAAAGGCTGGGCCAGGTTGCGCAGCTTGTTGAGCTGGCCGCGCAAGCCCTGGCGCGACCTCAAGGAGGAAACCGTCATAGAGCCATTCTGGCGAGGCAGACCTCAACCGGGCGGCCAATCCAGGGATCGACCACCGATCACATGCACATGCAGATGGAACACGGTCTGGCCGGCTCCGGATCCGCTGTTAATCACCGTGCGGAAGTCGTCTAGCCCCTCCTGATTCGCGACCCGGGCGGCCACCAGCAAAAGATGGCCCAGCAACGCCTCGTCTGCTGCTACGGCACTGCGCAGACTCTCGATCGGCTTTCGCGGAATCACCAGCACATGCACCGGGGCCTGGGGAGCAATGTCCCGAAAGGCGAGGCAGCGGTCATCGCTGTAGACCGCATCGCAGGGAATGTCTCCCCGGAGGATCTTGTCGAAGATCGTGTCGTCCACCATGGCGTGAAAGCTCAGGAGGGGGCTGGCAATCTGACAGGTGGGGCACCAACCCCATGCATCACATCACCGCCGAATGCTGGCACGCTGTCTTAGTGCACAGCTGCTGGGCCTGCAGGCCCAGCCCCGTCTCCGTTGAAGTCGACCTGGCACCAGGACTGCCGAACATTCAACTGGTGGGGTTACCGGACAAGGTGATCTATGAATCTTGGGAACGGTTGCGATCCGCACTCTCCATCTGAAGCTAGCGCGGACCGCTGGTGCGGGTGGTGATCAACCTGGCTCCCGGCGATCTCCGCAAGGAAGGTCCCGCCTTTGATCTGCCGATTGCCGTTGAACTGCTGGTGGTCAGTGGCCAGCTGGACCGCCCACGGCTGCAGAGCATCTGGTGCGTCGGCGAGCTAGGCCTCGACGGCAGCCTCAGTCCTTGCCGGGGTGTGATGACCATTGCAAATCTGGCTGCCCGCCACGGAGCTCAGGCCCTGGTGGCGCGCACCGCCCCCCAGGAGCTCTGCGGCGGTCCTGCTGGGGGGCGGAAGCAACCCAAGACCAGGGGAACTGAGCCTCGCCCACAGCGGGGTGCTGTTCCTCGACGAGCTGGCGGAGTTCCCACGGGCCGTGCTTGATCAATTACGCCAACCCCTGGAATAGGGGAAGGTAAGGCTGAGCCGCTCTCGCCTGAAAACGGCATTTCCAGCCGCCATCACCCTGGTGGCCGCCACCAACCCCTGCTCCTGTGGATGGCATGGGGACCGGGAGCACGGCTGCCGCTGCAGCCAAAGCCAACGGAAGCGCTACTGGCAGTGGCTATCTGGCCCGCTGCTGGATCGCTTGGATCTGCAGCTGCGGCTGGAGCGGCGCCCCGCCCAGGGGATGCGTCGCTGCCTGAAGGGGAGGGCACAGAAGCCATGAGGCCTGGCTGCGACTGCAAACGATTGCGGCCGCCCGTCAACGGATGTATGACCGCAACCCCGGCGGGGTCTGCAACCGGGAACTGCCGGCCACTGCCCTTGGAGACTGCAGTGGTTTTTTACTGGCGGAACTCCAACTGTGGGAGCGCCTGGTGGCCCATCGGGAGCTGTCTACCCGCAGTGGCATCCCCCTGCTACTGGTCGCGCGGACCGTGGTGGACCTGAACGGAGAGGCCACGGTTAGCGCTTACGCAGTGGCTGAGGCCAGCCCCTACCGCTGCAGCGATGTGATGGATTCGCGAGAGCCACGCGACCTCACCAATCCCTGATGAGCTTGGTCGGCACATCCCGATAGGGCTGTGGTCCGATCGGCGGTGGCTGCAGGTGACGATCCTGCTCTAAGCCGAGGGTATGGACCATCGCTTCACCCAACCAATGGAGCCAATGGAGCACCGAGGTCTTCATCCCATCCTCTTGACGACTATTGACAGTGTGGAAACGCTGATGAAATGCGACAACGGGTGAAAACACCTGTGTAGGTCGTGAATTACTGGGTTTGAGTGCTGTCGCGATAGACGTAGATATGGCCTAGGTGCTTTTGGGCGTAGGCACGGCGCATCAGGGTCCAGCCCGGCTCCAGATTGAATTTGAGGAAGTCGCGACCGGAACCACCCGTGCTGGCAATCAGAAAGGTGGGTTGACTGCGATCCCGGGTGGGCGCGGCCAGCAGCTCCATATCACTACCGGTGTTCACCACCGTGAGGCGATAACGGGTGCCGAGGTCATCACCGCCAATACGCAGGGAATACCCATTGCCATCGGTATAACGATTACAGATGCCGGTGAAATCAAAGGTCGACAGCAAGGGGTTGACCATGGCAGGAGCACTGCCGCTGACGGAGAAACAGGGCCGCTTTTCAGACCGCTGCTCGTAGATGTTGAGCTGAGAGCGCTCCCCGCTGCCGATCGGTGCCGACACCAAGATGAACTTGCTCGTGTCCACAGGCACGGCCGTGAACAGTGATCCCTGGGCCAGAGCTTCCGGCACAGCAGCAAGGCCGACGGCAAGACTGGCGGCAGCGGGCAGAAGGCGGAATATCACGGCCGAGGGCGGAGCTGAACGGATCGTAAAAGTGCTGGGCCCGTCAGTCGCCCCCAATCAGGCCGGTTTGTTGAGGCGAATAGCAACCACCAAGGTCGCCACAGTGGAGGGAGCCGCCAGGGCCAAGATCCAACTGGTGGTGGAGACCCCGAGGTCGGGATCGCCGTAGGCCAGTTCGAACACACAGCCGGTGGTGGCGATGCCGAGAACACAGGCGAGGGCCAGGAACAGTCCGGCCAGGGGCTTCATCGGCATGGATCAGGAAACGCTCTGAACGTGCTGGCGCTGAAAACCATGATCCTTCAACTCCTTCAGAAGGCCGGCTTCATCGGTAACGCGGTCAACAAACAGCACGCCGTTGAGATGGTCCATTTCGTGCTGAATGCAGCGGGCCATCAGGCCATCGGCCTTCATCTTGCGAGGCCGTCCCATCTCATCGCGGAAGCTCAACTCGATGGCCGTGGGGCGCACGACATCGAGATACACACCAGGGATGCTCAAGCAGCCCTCCTCGTAGGTGTCGATGGTGGCGCTGGCGGAGCTGATCTCGGGGTTGATCAGAATTAGCGGAGGCGTGGTGGCGTTCTCGAGATCGAGGTCGATCACCAGCAGCTGCTGATGAACACCCACCTGGGGTGCCGCCAACCCGATGCCTTTGGCGGTGTACATACTGCGGAGCATGTCGCGGGCCAACTCCCGGGTCTGTTCCGTGACCTTGCCAATGCGTCGAGCCGGCTGACGCAACACTTCAGCTCCCAGAGTGTGAATCTCCAGCGGCGAGGTTTCCAGGGCTGTCTTCGGGACCAGCATCGTGTCCCTCGACTGTTCAGCCGCTCGGGCCAGCTGCGCAAAACTCCCTGCCAAGACCACCCCAGCGTTAAGACAGCATCTTAATTGGCCCGATTCAGTTGGCATGGCTCCGACCCCTCTCCAGGCATCGATCGCCGTCGGCAGGCTTCCCGGCCTGAAGGAACCGCAGCTGCTGGAGGGACCGGACCAGCGGATCTGGCTGCTCTGGCTGGAGCAACGCCCTCAGGAGAAGGGACGCACCACAGCCCTGATCCGCCTCTTCGGCGCCACGGCGCTGAAGCCAACCGAACTCACCCCTGCCCCTATCAGTCTGCGCAGCCGCGTGCATGACTACGGCGGGGGTGTGCTGTGCAGCGGCGTGGAGGGCGAGACCTTAGTTCTGGTGTGGATCGCTGACGGAAGCCTGTGGCGCCAGGACTGGCGGCTGCCTCAGTTGGGGAAGAACAGGCCTGAGCCGCTGATGCAGCCCAGCAAGCTGACGTGCGACGGCGACTGGCAGCTGGCGGACGGCCTGCTGGATTTGACCCGCCGTCGATGGCTCGGCATCCGCGAGATCAACGGTGTGGATCAACTGGTGAGTGCCGAGCTGGACCAGACGGATCAGGAGCCCTCACTCCTGCATCAACCAGCCGACTTTGCCGGCTATGCCTGCCTTAGCCCGGATGGCAAGCAACTGGCCTGGGTGGAATGGCAGCAAGCCGCCATGCCATGGGACAGCAGCCAGCTCTTCTGCGCCGATCTGTGCCCATCGGGTGAACTGAGTGAGGCTCAGGAAATCGCTGGCGGTGCAGGGGTGTCGGTGTTCCAGCCCCAGTGGCTGCAGGACGGATCACTACTGGTGGCGGAGGACAGCGGTGGTTGGTGGAACCTGAAGCGACGTCGACCGGGGGCAACCAGTTGGGATCATCCCTGGCCGATGAGCGCCGAAACGGCCATGCCGCAATGGATCTACGGCATGAGCACTACGGCCTGGGATGGAGAACAGCTGCTGGCAGCAGCCTGCGCCGATGGCTGCTGGACGCTTCAACGCCTGCACCTGAACGGCACGGTCACCATGATTGACCAGCCCTATGACGACCTGGCTGGGCTGCGGGCTCTCCATGGCCACGCCGTGGCTGTGGCCAGCAACAGCACGTCGATGACCGGGCTGCTGGAACTTTCCCTGTCATCTGATGGGACCTGCTCCTGGATCCATACCCCAGCACTGGAGAGTCCCGTTTCCAAGAAGGACATCAGCGTGGCGGAACCGCTCTGGTTCGACGGCAAAGACGGAGAGTCCACCCATGCCTGGTACTACCCACCGCAGGGAGGCAGAACAACACCTGCCCCGTTACTGGTAAAAAGCCACAGCGGGCCCACCGCAATGGCCCGCCGCGGCCTGAGCCTGGCCATTCAGTACTGGACGAGCCGCGGTTGGGGTGTGGTGGACGTGAATTATGGCGGGTCCACCGGTTTCGGCCGGGCGTACCGGGAACGGCTGAATGGCGGCTGGGGCGTGGTGGACGTTGCGGACTGCGCCGCAGCAGCGAGCGCCCTGATTGTCTCTGGCCGCGCTCATCCCGAACAGATCGCCATCGAAGGCGGCAGTGCCGGTGGCTTCACCACCCTGGCGGCACTCTGCTTCAGCGACGTGTTCCGCGCCGGTGCCTGCCGCTACCCCGTCTGTGATCTCACGGCCATGGCCCAGGACACCCACCGCTTTGAAGCCCGATACCTCGACAGCCTGGTTGGCGCCTGGCCCGACCAACGGGGGCGATATGAGCAACGCTCACCACTGCTACACGCTGATCGCATCCGCTGTCCGGTGCTGTTCTTTCAGGGTTTGCAGGACAAGGTGATTCCACCGGAACAGACCGAACGAATGGCCGAGGCGCTGCGCCGCAATGGCATCCCGGTGGAGGTGCGGCTGTTCAACGACGAAGGCCATGGCTTCCGCAACAAGACCACTCAGATCGAAGTGCTCGAGGAGACCGACGCCTTTTTCCAACGTGTCTTGAGACTGGCCGCCTGAGCCCACTCAGCTGTGCTCTCTCAGAAAGCCGATGGTGGATGACAGCTCCTCACTGAAGCGGTCAATCTCCTCAAAGGTGCTGATGAAACTCAGGCTGGCCCGGGCCGACGCCGTCACACCGTAGTGACGGTGCAGGGGCTGACAGCAATGGTGGCCACTGCGGATGCAGATCCCGGAAGCATCCATCAGCGCGGCGATATCGTTGGCGTGGACTCCATCCACCAGGAAAGTGGCAAGAGCACCGCGGTCAGGCTGCTGCTCCGGCGTGGGGCCCAGAACCCGCACACCCTCGATGCCTTGGAGCCGCTCAAACAAGTGACCGGTGAGCTGCGCTTCCCAGGCCTGGATCGCCTCAAGACCGATGGATTGCAGATAGCGGATCGCGGCCCCCATACCCACGGCTTCGCCGATGGCTGGAGTACCTGCCTCGAATTTGTGGGGGAGCACCGCCCAGGTGCTGTGGTCGAGAAACACGTCCTGAATCATCTCGCCACCGCCCAAGAACGGCGGCATGGCTTCCAGCTGTGCTTCCCGCGCCCAGAGGAAGCCCATCCCTGTTGGCCCACACAGCTTGTGGGAGGAGCCAACCAGAAAATCAACGTCGAGGCGAGCCACATCGATCGGCTTGTGAGCCAGGCTCTGGCAGGCATCCACCAGCACCAGGGCACCAGTCGCATGGGCAGCGGGGATCACCTGCTCGAGGGGATTGCAGCAACCGAGGGCATTACTGATGTGCACCAGGCTCACCAGGCGGGTGCGGTCGCTGAGCTTGCTGCGGAAATCCTCCAGATCGAGTTCACCGGTCTCCGTGATCCCTACATGGCGCAGAACGCAGCCCGTGCGCTGGGCCAGCAACTGCCACGGCACCAGATTGCTGTGATGCTCCATCAGCGTCAGCAGCACCTCATCGCCGTCGCGAAGATTGGCGTCACCCCAGCTGCGAGCTACGAGATTGATAGCTTCGCTGGCGTTGCGGGTGAACACGATCTCGCGCGGGCTGGCGGCATGAACGAACTCCGCAGTCACCGCGCGGGCCGTTTCAAAGGATTCAGTTGCCCGGACACTGAGCTGGTGAGCACCGCGGTGAACGTTGGCGTTGTCTGAGGCGTAGTAGTGCTCCAGGGCCTGCAACACCTGGCGCGGCTTCTGACTGGTGGCGGCGTGATCGAGATAGATCAGCGGCCGACCATCCGGAGCGCGCTGATCAAGGATCGGGAAGTCGGCACGATATTGATAACAAATCGATCCGATTTCATCACGTTTTTCCACGGAAGGGCTTGCAGTCATTGACTTAGCCCCGTCATCACGCGCTCCAGAGGTCCCCAGGCCTCCGCCGCAGCCGGCAGATGCTCAATCACCTCTTGACATGCCCCTCGCAGGAGGAGAGCGGCTGCATCAGCGGCAGCAATTCCACGACTCTGCAGATAAAAGAGCTCGTCCTCCTGCAACTGACTCACCGTGGCGCCATGGGCACAGCGCACATCGTCCGCCACAATCTCCAGCTCCGGCTTGGTGTCCACCCGTGCCCGCTCAGACAGCAGTAGGTTGCGGCTGAGCTGCGCAGCATTGGTGCGCTGCGCATCCCGGGGAACCTGTATGGCACCGTTGAAAATGGCATGGGAGCGACCACCGGCCAGACATTTCTGCAGCTGATCCAGCTCCCCCTCCGGTCCGTCAAAACGCACGGCCGTGTGGGTTGCCAGCTGCTGATCCGCCTGACTGACCGCTAGACCTTTGAGCTCCGTGGTCGCCTGACCATCCACCTGCACCACCCGAGGCTCAACCCGTGCCAAATTCCAACCCTGCACCACCGACGTGAATGCATAACGACTGCGTGGCTCCTGCTCCACTGCCAGAAGGGCCATCAACGACGGCTGCCCATCGGCCGTGGCCAGCAGTCCGTGGCGAAACTGAGCTTCCTGGCCCAAATGCACCTCCAGCACATGACTGTGGGCCGACGCCACATCGGACTGCAGCACCTGCAGCAGGTCCAGAGACGCCTTTTCCTCCACCAGCAAGAGAACACGGGTCGCCGTCAGGCCGGCAGACCCTGTGAACACAAGCTCCAGCGGGTGAGTGACGCCTCGCACCCGCAGAGCCAACACCTGTCGCGCCGAAGCGTGGTTAAGTTCCACCGGCCAGCTGCCAGCACAACCGCAGCGATCGAGGGTATGCCCCAGGACCTGCTCGAGTTCCGCAGTAGAGAGGACGCTCATCCCATCCGGAAGAGCAACACCATCGAGGGGGTCGCTCTGCCCATCGAGCACCAGTCGCAACACCCCAGCTGCCGCAGGGGGAAGCGCAGAAGATCCGACTGCTGAACTGAGGGGCAGACGAGCCAGAGCCTCCAATCGCTTCAGATCCGTCAGCCGCCAGGCTTCCTGACGGCGGGTGGGTAAACCAAGCCGCTCCAATGCAGCCCGTCCATGCTCCTGAACCGTTGCCAACTCCGCGCTTGCCATGGTCAGGCCACTCCCTGGGCGACCAGTTCCTTGTCCACCCAGTCGTATCCGGTTTTCTCAAGCTCAAGGGCCAGATCGCGACCACCGGTGCGCAGAATGCGGCCGGCCGCCATCACATGGACGTAATCGGGGGTGATCTCGTCGAGCAGACGTTGGTAATGGGTGATCAGCAGCGTGGCGTTCTCAGGCGTGGCGAGCTGATTCACACCGCCGGCCACGATGCGCAGGGCATCGATGTCCAGGCCGGAATCGGTCTCATCGAGGATGGCCACCACAGGATCTAGCAGGGCCATCTGGAGGATCTCGTTGCGTTTCTTCTCACCACCTGAGAAGCCCTCATTCACACTCCGTTCCAGGAAGGCGGGATCCATCTGGACCACCTGAAGCTTCTCCTGAACGTGGTCCTCAAAGTCAAAGGTGTCGAGTTCCTCCAAGCCCTGCTTGCTACGACGGGCGTTGGCCGCAACCCGCAGGAACTCAAGGTTGCTCACCCCCGGGATCTCCACCGGGTACTGAAAGCCGAGGAACACCCCGAGCCGAGCACGTTCCTCCGGCTCCAGCTCAAACAGATCGGAGCCGCGGTAACGCACAGAGCCTGCGGTAACACGATAAGCGGGATGCCCAGCCAGCACTTTGGACAGGGTGCTCTTGCCACTGCCGTTGCGGCCCATCACCGCGTGGATCTCACCGGCCCGCACTTGAAGGTTCACTCCTTTGAGGATGGGCTGATCCTCAACAGAGGCGTGCAGATCGTTGATGTCGAGAAGGAGCTCAGCGTCGGGGCGGATCACTGGAGAGGAACAAAGAACAAAAAGGACATGGAGCCAGGTATCAGCCCACGGATCCCTCGAGCTTGAGGGCCAGCAGCTTGTCCGCCTCGGCGGCGAATTCCATCGGCAACTGGTTGAACACATCGCGGCAGAAGCCGCTGACCATCATCGACACCGCCTCTTCAAAACCAATACCCCGGCTTTGGAGATAGAAAAGCTGATCTTCGGAGATGCGACAGGTGCTGGCCTCGTGTTCTATAGCCGCCTGGGGCTGCTGGGAACGGATGTAGGGATAGGTGTTGGCGGCCGCCTGATCGCCGATCAGCATCGAATCGCACTGGCTGTAGTTGCGAGCCCCTTTGGCAGCCGGCCCCATCTGGACCAAACCTCGGTAGCTATTGCTGGAGCGGCCGGCGCTGATCCCCTTGCTCACGATCGTGGAACGGGTCCGGGGGCCGACATGAACCATCTTTGTTCCTGTGTCGGCCTGCTGGCGATTGTTGGTGAGTGCCACGGAATAGAACTCACCCACCGAATCCGGCCCTTGCAACACACAGCTGGGGTACTTCCAGGTGACGGCGGAGCCGGTTTCCACCTGCGTCCAGCTGATGCGGCTGCGGGCACCCCGACACTGGCCCCGCTTGGTTACGAAGTTGTAGATGCCCCCGACCCCGTGTTCATCACCTGCATACCAGTTCTGAACCGTGGAGTACTTGATCGTCGCGTCATCCAACGCCACCAGCTCCACCACGGCAGCGTGCAACTGGTTCGTGTCGAACATCGGAGCTGTGCAGCCTTCCAGGTAGCTCACGGAAGCACCTTCTTCGGCCACGATCAGAGTCCGCTCGAACTGACCGGTATCACCGGAGTTGATCCGGAAATACGTGGAGAGCTCCATCGGACATTCAACCCCTTTCGGAATAAAAACGAAGGAGCCATCACTGAAGACAGCGGAATTGAGTGCCGCGAAATAGTTGTCGTTGCTGGCAATCACCGAGCCAAGGTAGCGCTCAATCAGATCAGGATGCTCCTTGACCGCCTCACTGAACGAACAGAACACCACGCCATGTTCCGCGAGTTTCTCCTTGTAGGTGGTGGCGATCGAAACGCTATCGAATACGGCGTCGACAGCCACGTTGCTCAGCCGCTTCTGCTCGCTCAGAGGGATGCCGAGTTTGTCGAAGGTTTCAAGAAGCTTGGGATCCACCTCATCGAGGCTGGCTTTCTTCTCCTGCTGCTTCGGTGCTGAGTAATAAACGATGTTCTGATAATCAATCAGCGGATACCCGACAGCGGCCCAGTCAGGTTCTTCGAGGGTGAGCCAATGGCGGAATGCTTTGAGTCGGAACTCCAGCAAGAACGCGGGCTCCTCCTTTTTGGCCGAGATCAGACGAACAACGTCTTCACCAAGACCCTTGGGGATCTTGTCGGTTTCGATCTCGGTGACGAAGCCGTACTTGTACGGCTGACTGACGAGGTCCCGTGTTGAGGTGCTGGTCATTCAGGTCAGCCGGCAGTGGCGTGGATCGTCTCGGTGCTGATCGTCTGGGTTTTATCTGGGCAGGCGAAAGGGTTGTCTTCGGTGAGGAACAACATGCAATGGCACTCCTTGCGCTCGCGCATCGGCACGCATGGGCAGTTCCAGAATGCCTGGGACACCTCAGCTTCTTTATCTTCATAATGCCGACAAGGGCAGAGTGCGCCGCCAAGCTCATCTTTGTGACGCGCCAGACCCTTGAGCACCACGGACGTAACGCTGGACTCAGCGCAAAAGTAAGTGCCTGTGCGCTGAGCGTAGGTTTCAGCGAACTTGCGGATCACCTCCAGGCTTTCAGCGGTGGGCTCGGGAGAGGCGTCAGACATGGAGGAAAAACTGAGTTACGAAACGACCTGGTTTCCTTATTCGAATATTAAGGCAACAGGTCGGCCTATGGAGAAGCACCATTGTGAACTCCGGAGTCGCCATTCCGGTGGCATCGTGGAAACACGTTCTGCACACCATGAGCTCCTCAGTTCAGGCCAGCACCCGCGACGTTTTGCTGTCCCTCCTGCTGGAGCGGGGCGACGCCGATGCAGCAGACCTGGCTGAAACGCTGAACCTCTCCGTGCAAGCGGTTCGACGTCAGCTGCGAAGCCTGGCCGAGGCAGGGTTGGCGGAAGCGAGCACCAACGTCTCCGGCCCGGGACGACCAAGCAACCGCTGGCGACTGACAGACCAAGGGCGGGCGCAGTTCCCAGACGGCAGCCAACGGTTTGCCCTCGGGCTTCTGAACTCCATGCGAGCCAGCCTGCCTGAGGAAACCGTGCGAACCCTGCTGAATCAGCAGGCTGAAGACAAAGCCAACCGCTATCGAGATCGAATCGGCAACGGACCGTTGCAGCAGCGCCTCGAGCAACTGGCCAGCCTGCGTCGGGATGAGGGTTACGTCACGCTCTGCAGCCAGGAGGATGACGGGGTGAGCTGGCGCTTGCAGGAAGTCCACTGCTCGGTGCAGCGGATCGCCGAGGAATTTCCAGCCGTCTGTGACCAGGAACTGGTGCTGATCCGCAGGACGGTTCCCGACTGTCAGGTGGAGCGGGTGCACTGGCGCCTCGAGGGAGGTCACGCCTGCGGCTTTCGCATCACACCACTTGGGGCTGAAGCATATGGATGCTGAGGCGATCGCCAGGATCGATGCCACCCTGCTCCCGCAGATGGATCGCCACCACTTGCGTCTGCTGATCCACTGCCTGGACAGCTTCCAAGGAATGGGTCAGGACAAGGAAGGACAGCTCCCCGATGCCGCCAGTCGTCGCCGTTGGTGCGAACAGCAGCCGATCGTTGCTGAGGATCCAGCCTTTTTGCGCTCCCTGATGTTCCAACTCAACGGAGCAGCCGCACAACTCCAGGACCTTGCCGACAGCCTGAGCAAACCTCCGCTTGAGCTCAGCCTCGACGATCTGATCACCGCCACGGAAGCCCGCTGCCATCATCAACTCCAGAACCAGAGCGCCGATGTCCCTTGAGATCGCTGATGCCCTCAGCTTTTTCCGCCTGAGCTGCGGTCGCTGGACGTCGCAGCGCAGTCAGCACCATCTGCTGCACCGTCGGGCTGAAGCCGGGGCATCGTTCATCGTGGTGGAAGAGCTCTACAAAGGCGACGTGCGGCTGGCCGAGATCGCTGAACGCAACAACGAAAACGTTGAGCGGATCATTGGTGGCTGCTGGGTGCGCTGGAGCGGCTCCATGGCCTGGGATCGCGCCGGTGAATCCCAT
>QCSJ01000028.1 GCA_003211535.1 Synechococcus sp. AG-670-A05
TCTTGGGAACGATCTAAACCACAACGAATGGCCTTGATGCGCATGCCAATCCATTGCACCTCACAGCTGAGATCACCTACGATGCCCAAGGTCATTGGCCGTATCAAAAGGAGAGTGGAGACGATTCGATCAGGGCAGGGGCCAACCGCATCGTGATTTCGCTCGAGGGCATCTCCACCAAATCATCCTGCCGCCATTTGGAGAGAACGCGCGTAGTTGTGACCCGTGTCGCACCGATCAGCTCACCGAAGCGATCGTGCGTCAATCGAAACGGTAGTTGGAAGGAATCACTGCAGCGCAAGCCAAGACGATTGACCAACAAGGCCAGCAAGGCATGCAGACGTTGTTCTGCCTGACCCAAATGGCGCACTCGTAGCAACTGAAGCGTCCACTCATTAACGGCATCCATCCCCAGTTCTTCGGAATTCACTGCATCACGACGGAACTTCAGTGACGTGAGCGCTTCCACGCAAGCACCGTCACTGCAGAGGCGATCCGTTCGAAGACGATCTCCTGGCTGCAGAAAGGCCAGCGTCATGCCTTCGGTTTCTTCGCAAGGGCAATAGACCCGGCAAACGCCCTCCATCACTTCAAGAACCGTGGCCTGCTCACGACCAGCAGGGTCGAGCAAAACGGTTTGCAAGCGCGGCATGGACACCGGCGCCAGGGATTCATCCGGCAGAAACCGGTAAGCAGAAGCCGTCAAGAGCTAACGCGATTGAGAATTGATTGCAAGAATAGGGGAGTCCTCGCGATAATGCAAGTCATTCTCAATAGCAGTTGCTTCATGCAAACGGCCTGTTCGGCGGCAAGCATTTATTACCAGTGCGTTGCTCAGAAGAGATCGCAGCAGGGATCCATCTCCATGAATGCGGAGCATGAGCTGTTTCTGGCGTGTCACCGAAGCCTCTGCCTGGAACGTGAAATCTCCCCTGTCGGATCTGACGTTTGGCCGTACAAAAGGTGTCGCTCCCTTGTGACGCCTGTAGGTCGAGACTTTTCCAATCAGCAGGTCAGGCGGAGAGCATTTGCATAGTTTTGTTTGTCTGGTTTCAATGGGGATCAGCCGCTGATGTAACCGGGGAAACAACGGTGCAAATCCGTCGCTGTCCAGCAGCTGTAAAGCGTCCGGTCCGGCCGGCTTCAGTCAGAACGCCCGCCAGGGCCACCACCGACGAGGATCGACCTTGACCAATCTTCTGGGTTCCCCTCGGCCTCTGCGCCAGGTCGTCTTCTGTGCCTTTGCACTGCTGTTGATCGCCAGCCCGGCCTTCGCCCACCATCCCTTCGGCATGGGCGACAGTGACGCTCTTACCACCTGGCAGGGACTGCTGAGTGGCCTAGGCCACCCGCTGTTGGGTCCTGACCATCTGCTGTTCCTGCTAGCTCTTGGCTTTGTCGGCCTTCAACGTCGTCTGCGCTGGTTGCTGCCAATACTGGAAGTCGCTCTGGGCGGCAGCGCTTTGTCGCAGTTCATCCCCCTGCTCTACGCGGAGGCCCCCTGGGCGGAAGCCCTCGTCTCCCTCAGCCTGGCGGTAGAGGGCCTGATTGCCCTGAGCATGGCCTTAGTCACCTGGCTGCTGCCCCTGTTCGGCCTAAACGGCTTCATGCTAGATAACAACACTGTCGGGGCATAACCCACCCCTATGTTGAGCTACTACTTGGGTCTGCTGCTCTCACAGGGCAGCCTGTTGCTGCTCGTCACCGCGACCGCCTTGTCCAGGGGACTGGTGGAACGCCTCGGAGCTCAAGGCCAGCGACTCGGAGCCGGCATCTGGATCGGCGTCGGGGTGGCTTTGCCTGGATTGCCCTGATCGACTGAGCACACCCGTGTCATCTTCCCTTGTTCGGCAACTTGCCGCGCCCGGAGCAGCAGCTGCTGTGTTGTCCGTGGCGTTTGCGCCCTTGGCCGGGGCTCAGGTGAGCAGCGTCAGTCAGTTCACTGGTGTGATGCCGACGGATTGGGCATATCAGACTCTTCAAAACCTGCTGGAGAAGCACGGCTGCATCGCCGGCATACCCAAGGGGCGTTTCCAAGGGCAAGAGTCCATCAGTCGGTACGAGGCGGCGGCTTTGCTTAATGCTTGCCTCGGTCGTATCACAGAGATCACCTATGAGCTGAAGGGACTCATCCATGCCTTTCGCAGCGAACTGGCGATCATCCAGGGCCGCATGGATAGTGTGGAGGCCCGCCTGGGAGAACTGGAGGCCCCACGGTTCTCCACCACCACCAAGCTCGGTGGTCTCGTCACATTCGTAGTGGGTACGAACCGATTTTTGGGGTCGAGCGATGCATTGGTGGATCAGAACAACCAGATCTTCGGCGCCACCAGCTTCAACAGTGATCTTCAGCTGATCATGGAGACCAGCTTCAGCGGCAGGGATCTGCTCACCACCGTTATCCGCTCCGGCAATTTTGGAAGCGAGACGCCCTTTGGTGGCGGAGGCCCCAGCAGCCTGGCCACGCTGGAAACCTCTTATGAGGCCGATGGTGGTGCCAATCAGGTCGCCTTCGACAAACTGTTTTATTCCTTCCTGATCGGAGAGGAACTCAATCTCACCTTTGGTTCACAGGTGGGCCAAGAGGACATGCTGGCGATCTGGCCAAGCGCTTACTCCAGCGACCCGATCCTGGATGTGCTCAGCCTGAATGGCGCTCCGGCGGCCTACAACAAAAATCTCGGAGCCGGAGCCGGCATCAGCTGGAGCCCGCCCAGTGGCCTAAGGGTGTCCGCGAACTATGTGGCTGCCAACGGTGCTTTGAGCAACAGCTCTGAAGGCTGCATTGGCACCGACCAATCAGCAAATGCCGGAACCGTTCAACTGGGATGGGAAGGGGAAGGATGGGCCCTGGCCGGGATTTATTCAAAGGTCCAGAACGGCCATGGGCTGATCGGCTACGCCACGCCCTTCGCCCAGGATCAACTCAGCGAGCATGGCGTCACCCATGCCTTCGGGCTAGGCGGGACCTTTCAACCGCCAGACAGCGGCTGGATTCCCTCGGTTTCAGCCGGATGGGGGGTGAACAACAGCGACAGCCAGCAGAACGATAAGGTCACCACCAACCAGTCCTGGAGTCTGGGCCTGGAGTGGAGTGACCTGTGGGGCGATGGCCATGCCGCCGGCATGGCAGTGGGCCAACCGGTCTTCGCTACCGATCTGAAGGGGGGCGACACTCCCGCCGATGGCCAGTTCCTGTGGGAGTGGTGGTTGCTGCTGCACGTGAGTGATGCGATCAGCGTCACGCCGGCTGTCTTTTATCTATCTCGCCCCCTCGGGCAAAACACTGCAGCTGGTGAATCCTTCAGGCAATTGGGTGCACTAGTGAAGACGACATTCCGTTTCTGACGCCGATTACCCCTTGGCCGAAGCGATTGACACTTCAGCATGGACGAATTCCACGTCGGATACAGCGGGAATGAGAGATACAAACCTGACACCGCTCCTTAGATCCCATGCGAGACGAGTTGGTTGAGTTGTTAGGCAAGCCTGTGGTGCTGTCGGGTCGGTTGAACCGCTGCGAACCCAATGCCATCTGCAGCCTCAACATCTGCCTCAAGGCGGTGGATACTTATCCATGGCGAACTGATGTTGCAATCAGTTCCTTATCGCCGTTGCGCGTCGACCATAGCTGGCTGCAGATGTCCAGCCAGGAACATTCAATGGGCGGCATTGTGGAGACGTACTAGATGACTGCCGAGATCACAAACAATCAACGCAAAAACGGCAGTCGAGACATCGGCTTTCGCCATCTGCCATCACTATGCCTTGATCATCTTCTCGACAGAATCCTCAACATCGATGAGCATAATCAGCAAGTTCATAGCATTCATGCATCGCTGAGCAGAATCCAAAGCCGTGAGAATGTATTTAGCTTTCATGCCTGACCAATGCACTTTCAAAAGATTCTTCAACTCGCCTTCGAACAATCAAAACTGGTTGGACAGCTTTACCTAAAGGACTTTCTCACCGTAGAGGCTATCAAGATTAAACAATTTACCAAGGAATGTAACATAAGACAAAATGATAAATCAACTGTAGAAGGATTTGGCGACAATACACAAACTTAAGCTTTTTGCAGAATCAGAATCACTCTTATGGGGGAGTAAATTATTGACCAAACTCACCGCCATCACTGTAATGGTCTTTGCTGAAGGTTCCGGAATCTGATTCAACAATACAGCTTGGAAAAACCAAAAATTGTTATGGGAACTTATAGCAAGCGTCCTTAGTGATGGTAGGGGTTTGTTGCCGATCGGTTAAGCCGTTAACAACGTCAATACGACCCACGAATGGGTTTTTTTTACTAATCAATCGGGATGACAGGATTCGAACCTGCGGCCCCTTCGTCCCGAACGAAGTGCGCTACCAAGCTGCGCCACATCCCGTTAGAACCAATGTAGAAGACAGACAGCCGCCGATCAGCCCCGTCGGCATACACTGGATTCACGCCCCATTGACTAGGGTCGTGAATTGACTCCGTTCAGCCGTGCTCAAGCCCGAGTGGTTGCGCGTCAAAGCCCCGCAGCGGGAGCGGATCGGCGCGGTCGCCGACCTGCTGCTCGACCTGAAGCTGAACACCGTCTGCCAGGAGGCCAGCTGTCCAAACATCGGCGAGTGCTTTGCCGGCGGTACCGCCACTTTTCTGATCATGGGGCCGGGCTGCACCCGCGCCTGCCCCTACTGCGACATCGATTTCGACAAGAGCATCCGTGAACTGGACCCCACCGAGCCGGAGCGGCTCGGTGAAGCGGTGGCCCGTCTGGGCCTCAAGCACGTTGTGATCACCTCGGTGAATCGCGACGACCTCGCCGACGGCGGTGCTTCCCAGTTCGTGGCCTGCATTGAGCAGGTAAAGCAACACTCACCGCTCACCACGATCGAGCTGCTGATTCCCGATTTCTGCGGCGACTGGGAGGCCCTGGCCACGGTGATGGCGGCTGAACCCCACGTTCTGAACCACAACATCGAAACCGTACCGCGGATGTACCGCCTGGCACGCCCGCAGGGCATCTACGAGCGCTCCCTGGAACTGCTGCAGCGAGTCCGCGACGAATGGCCGCGGGCTTACAGCAAATCAGGACTGATGGTAGGGCTTGGTGAAACCGATGAGGAAGTGATCGCCACCCTGCGGGATCTGCGTGGGCACCGGGTAGACATCGTCACAATCGGCCAGTACCTCTCTCCGGGCCCTAAGCACCTGGCGGTGGACCGCTTTGTAACCCCGGAGCAGTTCGAGACGTATCGCCACATTGGTGAACAGGAGCTGGGCTTTCTGCAGGTGGTAAGCACGCCGCTCACCCGCAGCAGTTACCACGCCGGTGAGGTGCATCGCCTCATGGCCAGCCATCCCCGCTGACGGGGATCCATTCCTGCAGCTGCCACTCCACCAGGCCGGCACGGATCATTGGATCGTTCTGAACCCAGAGCAGAGCCTCGACATACGACTCCGCTTCAAACATCAAGAGACCACCACCCCCAGGTCGGCGGTCGCCATCTACCAGAAAGCCGCTGCGAAGTCGACGACCGGCATTCTCTTGTCGGATCACCCAGTCGCGATGGGCCTCAAGGGTCGGCTGCCGCTGCTCGGCCGGTAAAGCTGCAGCCGCGGCCGTGAACGTTTCAGATTTGACGAACCAGGGCATGGGGTGACAGCCGATCAGGCCACCACCGCCAGCTGGTCCACCAGCCCCATCGCCTCCCGCTCACTGGGCGGAATCAACACTTTGAACTGGCCTGTGGCCAGCGACCAGTCGGCCAGCAGCGCCGATGCCTTGCTGCTGCCGGTGGCCGCCACGTGAGCTTCCAGCAGAGCCTTGAGGGTGCTCTCCTGCTCCGCTGTGGTGATGCTGCACACGTCGACAATCTCTGGATTCACCCGTGGGGTGACCCGATCACTCTCGTCCAATAGGAAGGCAACACCACCTGTCATTCCGGCACCCACATTGCGGCCGGTGCTGCCCAGCACCACCACCACACCCCCAGTCATGTATTCGCAGCAGTGGTCGCCGACACCCTCCACCACGGTGCGAGCACCGCTGTTGCGGACACCAAAGCGTTCGCCGGCACGGCCGTGGGCGAACAGTTCGCCGCCGGTGGCGCCATAGAGGCAAGTGTTGCCCAGGATCACCTGATCGCCGGGGGCTGCACAGCCATCAGCAGGCACCAGGGTGATGCGACCGCTGTTCATGCACTTGCCGACGTAGTCATTGGCTTCCCCTTCCAGCCGCACGTTCTGCCCCTGCACCAAGAAGGCACCGAAGCTCTGACCGGCGGCTCCCTGAAAGGTGAGATCCAACTGGCCCTGGAAACCACGGTTGCCATGGCGCTGGGCGATTTCTCCGGCCAGACGGGTGCAGACGCTACGGTCGGTATTAACAATATCGAGCGTGCGCTGGAGGCTGCCGTGGCTATGAAGTGCTTCCATCAGCTCGGTATCCGCCAGCAACTGATCTTCCAGGATCACACCGTTGCCATGGGCTTCAGCGCTGTGGCAGAGCCAGGAACGGTCATCTGAGCCATTAATCGGTGCCAGCAGGCTGGACAAATCAACGCACCGGGTCTTGGCCAGCTCGACAGCCCGAGGCTTGAGCAGGTCGCTGCGACCGATCAGCTCCTCAAGGCGAGTCACGCCCAGCAGACTCATCAGCTGGCGCACCTCTTCAGCCACGTACCAGAAGAAATTCACCACGTGCTCGGGAACACCGGTGAAGCGCTTGCGCAGGTTCTCCTTCTGCGTCGCGACGCCCACAGGGCAGTTGTTGGTGTGGCAGACGCGGGCCATCACACAGCCCTCAGCGATCATCGCGATCGATCCGAAGCCATACTCCTCAGCCCCCAGCAACGCAGCGATCACGACGTCCCAGCCGGTCTTGAGGCCACCGTCCGCCCGGAGTAGCACCCGGTCCCGAAGACCATTCTCCAGCAGCGCGCGATGCACTTCAGTGAGACCCAGCTCCCAGGGGCCACCGGCGTGCTTGATAGAACTCAGCGGTGAGGCACCGGTCCCGCCGTCGTGACCAGAGATCTGAATCACATCGGCATTGGCCTTGGCCACGCCAGCGGCGATGGTGCCGATTCCGATCTCAGCCACCAGCTTGACGCTGACCGGAGCGGCGGGATGCACCTGGTGCAGATCGTGGATCAGCTGGGCCAGATCCTCGATGGAGTAGATGTCGTGGTGGGGCGGAGGAGAGATCAGCGCCACCCCGGGCTTGCTGTTGCGCAGCCCGGCGATGTACTTGTCCACCTTCGGGCCGGGGAGCTGTCCACCCTCGCCGGGCTTGGCGCCCTGGGCCACCTTGATCTCCAGCTGCTTACCGCTGCGCAGGTATTCGGCCGTGACACCGAACCGTCCTGAGGCCACCTGTTTGATCGCCGAGCAGGCCGTGTCGCCATTGCGCAGGCCCCCGATGCTGGGAAAGGAGGCCGACCGACCCTCGCCATCCACATCGTTGAACACCTGGAAACGGGCCGGATCTTCACCTCCTTCGCCGCTGTTGCTCTTGCCACCGATGCGGTTCATCGCCACAGCGAGCACTTCGTGGGCCTCACGGGAGAGGGCCCCGAGGCTCATGCCACCGGTGCAGAAACGGGTGCAGATGCTCTCCACGCTCTCCACCTGATCCAGCGGCACCGGTGTGGGGGCCAACTGGAACTCCAGCAGGTCCCGCAGGGCCATCACCGGACGGCTTTCCAGCAGAGCCTGATAGGTGGCGAAATGGTCGTAGCCCGGTCCCTGTGCCACGGCTTTGTGGAGTGCCTTGGACAGTTCCGGATTGTTGCGGTGGTACTCAGCCCCGCTGCGGAACTGCACAAAGCCCATGAACTCGAGCTTGCTGCGATTCAGCTCTGGGAACGCCTTGGCATGCATCGAGAGGGTCTCATTCGCCAGCTCCGCAAGGGTTATGCCAGCCACACGGCTGGTGGTGCCGGTGAAGGCCGTATCGATCACATCTGCACCTAGGCCGATCGCCTCAAAGATCTGGGCACCGTGATAGCTGGCCAGCAGGGAGATGCCGATCTTGGAGAGGATCTTTCGCAGTCCGTTCTCAAGGGAGAGCCGCACGTTGGCCTGAACCGTCTGGGCATCGAGCGCCGGAAGTTTGCCCTGCTCGATCCGCTTCTGCGTCTTGGGGTGCGCGAGCCAGTGGAGCGTGGTCTCCCAGGTGAGCCAGGGGCAGACGGCACTGGCGCCGTAACCGATCAGGCAGGCCATGTGATGGGTGCTCCAGCACTGGGCCGTGTCTACCACCAGGGAGCACCGCAGCCGCAGCTTCTGGCGCAACAGGTGGTGATGCACAGCACCCACTGCTAGCAGCGCCGGGATCGCAGCCGTGGTGGCGGTGAGCCGAGCGGCTGCACCGGCGGCGTTCACCCGGTCAGAGAGCACAAGCACCTCGGCACCCCCGCGCACGGCCTTCTCCGCCGACTGGCAAAGCGCATCGAGGGAGGCTTTCAGACCACCGGTGCAGGCTTCCACAGCCACCTGGGTGGAGAGGGTCTGCACCGAAAGACCCTGCTCGCTGATCGCCGACAACTCGGCCTCATTAAGGACCGGCGTGTCGAGGTGGATCACCGCCGCGGCCTCTGGCTGAGGCTTCAAAGCTGGACGGCGCTCACCCAGATGCATCTCCAGGCTCATCACAAGCTTTTCCCGCAGGGAATCGATCGGCGGGTTGGTGACCTGGGCGAAGCGCTGCTTGAAGTAGTCGTACAGGAGGTGGGGCTTGTCAGACAACACGGCCAGGGGGATGTCATCCCCCATGCAGTAGGTGGGCTCCTTAGCGAGAGCCGCCATGTCCTCGATGATCAGATCAAAGTCTTCCGCTGTGAATCCCATCGCCGTCTGCAGCCGCAGCAGATCGAGCTCACCCACCTGACGCTCGGTGGTCCAGGGCTTGAGTTCCACGCTGCGGCGGTTCTGCTTGAGCCAGTGGGCATAGGGGAACCGCCGGGCGGCGTCCTCCTTCACCGACCAGTTATCGAGCAGCTGACCTTTCTCCAAATCGACCGCCAGCATCTGGCCGGGGCCGAGGCGGCCTTTGCGGCTCACGGTCTTGCCGCTGAGATCCACCACGCCAGTCTCAGATCCCATAATCACGAACCCGTCGTCCGTGGTGCACCAGCGGGCCGGACGCAGTCCGTTGCGGTCCAGGGTGGCTCCCACCCGCTTGCCATCAGCGAACACCAGAAGCGCCGGGCCGTCCCAGGGCTCCTGAATGCCTGCATTAAATTCGTACATCGCAGTCACTTCAGGGCGACTGTCGAGATCGGGCTGATTGCGGAAGGCTTCCGGCACGAGGGTGATCAGCCCGTCGGTGATCGAACGGCCACTGCGCACCATCAGCTCCAGCGTGGCGTCGAGGTTGGCCGAGTCACTGAAGGCCGGATTCACCACGGGATTGAGGTCTGCAGCCGCCTCACCCCACACATTGGCGAGGCTCGCTTCAGAGGCCTTCGCCCAGTTGATGTTGCCCAGCAGCGTGTTGATCTCTCCGTTGTGACCCAACATCCGCATGGGTTGAGCCAGAGGCCAGCGCGGCAGGGTGTTGGTGCTGAAGCGGCGGTGATAAACCGCGAAACTCACCTCAAAACGGGGGTCGCGCAGATCGGTGTAGTACTGCGCCAGCACCTCGGAGCGCACCATGCCCTTGTACACAACGGTACGACTGCTCAACGACGCCACATAGACGTTGAGGGAGCCATCGAAACCCAAAGCATTGCGGGCTCTGGCACCGATCCGACGCCGCAACCTCAGCAGCAGCGCATCTAAATCATCGCCCTCTGGGCCGCCGGCCAACAGCCATTGCTCGATCACCGGTGCGGTCTCCCGGGCCATCGGCCCCAGCACCGCCTGATTCACAGGAACTTCGCGCCAACCGGCGGACGTCAGCCCCAGTGCCTGGGCCTCGGCCTCGCAGAACCGGCGGGCGTCCGCTCGTTGAGCCGCATCGGTGGGCATGAACAGCATGCCAAGACCCTTAGCCCCGGCTGCCTCCGGCCAGAGCGCCTTCAGATATGTCCACGGGATTTCACAAAGAATACCGGCGCCATCACCTGAATTACCATCACCTCCGCAGCCGCCGCGGTGCTCCATGCAGCCGAGGCCGCGCAGGGCTTGCTGCAGCACCCAATGGCTGGCTTGCCCCTGCAGCTGAGCCAGAAAACCGACGCCACAGGCATCCTTCTCACCGGCCACAGCCTCGGGCGCAGCACTGTCGCTGTAGGGCCAGGGGGCGGAGCGGAGAAGGTCAGACATTGGAGCAATCCAGGGCGTTCACGTGGCTTGCAGCGTCGTTTTCTGCAGAAACCACCTCTAAGGTTGATCCTAGGCAGGTGTCATGCCTCACCCGACCCATGTTTCCCCTCGCCCAGCCACCCGAGCCGTTGCCGGAGCTGCGCCTGGAGTCGTCGATCCAGGGGGAACAGCTGCAGATAGGTTCTCAGGAGTTGCGTAGTAACTGGCGCTGGGAGGGCCGCCGTGATCAACCGCCACAGCAACTCTGGCTCCCCCTGGATCTGCTGGAGTCGCAGCTGGGCTTTCGCCGCTTTGAAGGGCAGCTCGAATGGTTCGGTCAGAAACAGCCACTGGAACAACTGCCGCAGCGAACCCTGGGTGATGAAGTAGGCCTGGAAGTGGCGGACTGGCTGGCCCAGGCAGGAGTCAGCCTTCACTTGGAAGGCCGGCAGCTGCTGCTGAGCTTGCCTTCAGCAGGCCTGCAAGAGCTGCGGCGCGGCAAGGGCAGCACCGCCGATCGCCTCGTGCTCGACCTGGATGGTCCTGCTCTGGTACAGCGCGTCGGAGATGACCTGCATCTGGGCTTGCACAGCACGGAATCCCAACTACGGGAACTGCAACGTCTCCAGCTCGCGCCTCAGCAACGTCCCGACGGCCTCGTACTTAAGGGACAGGCCACCCGACTCAGGACCCTTAGCTTGGCAAAACCATGGCGGGTGGTACTGGATGGCATACGGGCGGGCAAGCCCACACCAGCCGCGGCCCTACTTTCCATAAGCAACCCTGCGATTGCTCGCTGGCTGCGCCGCGGCCTGGTGCTCGAGGAACGCACAGTGACCGTCGGCGTCAAGCCGCTGCGGGTGCTCAGAACCGGCGGTGAGCTGCACCGCATCGGTCTGACCCTGAAGCCGCTCACCATGACTGGACAGCAGCAGGGACTCCGCTTTCTACCCCAGTTGTCCCAACCGGCCAATGCGGTGGTCGCCATCAATGGGGGCTTCTTCAATCGCATCCTTCAACTCCCCCTTGGGGCATTGCGTCAACAGGGTGAGTGGCTGTCCGGACCGATCCTCAACCGGGGCGTGGTCGCATGGGGCGAGGACAATCAGCTCCGGTTCGGACGACTACGGCTGGATCAACGGCTGCAGGTGAACGGTGGGCGGCGCTGGGGACTGAGCTTTCTTAATAGCGGATACGTGCAGCGGGGATTAAGCCGTTACACACGCGCCTGGGGGCCGATCTACCGCCCTCTCTCTGGCGACGAGGAGGCGCTGCTGATCCAAGGGGGACGCGTCACACAACTGTTTGATCGAGCCAGCATCCGTCGCGGTGTGCTGATCCCCTTCAACAGTGACCTGGTGGTAGCCCGCGGCGGTACTCCCCTGCCGGCCCAGCCCGGCGACGCGGTACGGCTTAGCCAGCGCAGCATCCCTGTGCTGGGGGATCAGACCAACGTGGTTGGAGGTGGGCCGTTGCTGATGCAGGCGGGAAAGATCGTGTTGAACGGGCGGGGGGAAGGATTCAGCCCCAGCTTCCTGGCCCTTGCAGCACCCCGGACCGTGGTGGGCCATGGGACAGGTGGCACCTGGCTACTGGCTCTGCGCGGTGCAGCGGGTAGTGATCCCACCCTGCTTGAGACGGCCCTGGCCGCTCAGCAGCTCGGTCTAAAGGATGCGCTGAACCTGGACGGTGGCAGCTCCACCACGGTTGTGGTAGAGGGACGAACGGTGATGAACGGTCGCGGCAGCGCCCCACGAATCCACAACGGCCTTGGCTTCGTCCCCCTCTGACACACCTGGCAAACTTGTCTGGAACGAATCACCCCTGCATGGCCGCCAATCTGCGCCTGACTCAGACTGCTGCTGCCGAACTGGGTCGTCAGGCTGCGGTGGCCGGCACTCCTGGGCAGATGCATCTCGAACTGCTGCCAGGAGAGTGTGCTGATCACGTGATTCAGATTCGTCCCGGACATCTGGCTGGGGTCGCCGTCGCCAGGGCAGATGGCGTCACCCTTCACGCCCCCCAGGCCCAGATCAACCTGTTGCAGGGACTTTGTCTGGACTACAGAGGTGATCTCAGCGGTGGCGGATTTCTGATCCGCAGTGGAGAGGGCGTAACCCCCTGTGCCTGCGGGGGTGCTTTCAGCCTGCGATAGGTCGAAGACCATCAACGGTTATGGTGGCGAATTGTCGAATCTGGTCGGGGCGTCCGACCGCACACCGACCCTCGATGCCAACCATCCAACAGCTGATCCGCACGGAGCGTTCACGCCTCAAGGCCAAGACGAAATCCCCAGCTTTGAAGTCCTGCCCAGAACGCCGCGGGGTCTGCACCCGTGTGTACACCTCAACACCGAAGAAGCCCAACTCGGCGTTGCGCAAGGTGGCCCGTGTGCGTCTCACCTCCGGCTTTGAGGTCACCGCATATATCGGTGGTGTCGGTCACAACCTTCAGGAGCACTCCGTGGTGCTGATCCGCGGCGGTCGTGTCAAGGACCTGCCTGGTGTCCGGTACCACATCATCCGCGGCACCCTCGACACGGCCGGTGTCAAGGACCGTCGTCAGTCCCGCTCGAAGTACGGCGCCAAGACCCCGAAAGAATGACCTCTCGGACCTTGTAAATCCAGCAAATCTCTGATCCCTTCTTCACTGACCCCCGATGTCCCGCCGCAACGCCGCTGAAAAACGCCCGATCCTTCCTGACCCTCAGTTCAACAGCCGTCTGGCCACGATGATGGTGGCGCGGTTGATGCAGCATGGGAAAAAGTCGACTGCACAGCGGATCCTCTCCGATGCTTTCGGACTGATCAACGAGCGCACCGGCGGTGACCCCCTTGAGCTGTTCGAAACGGCCGTCAAGAACGCCACTCCTCTGGTGGAAGTGCGGGCCCGCCGCGTTGGTGGTGCCACCTACCAGGTGCCGATGGAAGTGCGCCAGGAACGCGGCACCGCTATGGCCCTGCGCTGGCTGGTGAGCTTCTCCCGCTCCCGCAACGGCCGCAGCATGGCTCAGAAGCTGGCTGGTGAACTGATGGATGCCGCTAACGAAGCCGGCAACGCCGTTCGCAAGCGCGAAGAAACCCACAAGATGGCCGAAGCCAACAAGGCTTTTGCCCACTACCGCTACTGATTCCCGGCAAGCCAGCCCAACACCGTCGATGTCCGGGGCTGACCTGTAGAGTCTCACCCGCCTTTTCACGCCCACCCCCGGAGAATTCCTGTGGCCCGCGACTTCCCCCTGGAACGCGTAAGAAATATTGGTATTGCCGCACACATTGATGCCGGCAAAACCACCACCACCGAACGGATCCTGTTCTATTCGGGTGTGGTCCACAAGATCGGTGAGGTCCATGACGGAGCCGCCGTGACTGACTGGATGGCTCAGGAACGGGAGCGCGGCATCACCATCACGGCTGCTGCGATTTCGACGTCCTGGCAGGACCATCGAATCAATATTATCGACACCCCTGGTCACGTGGACTTCACCATTGAGGTGGAGCGTTCCATGCGGGTTCTGGATGGTGTGATTGCTGTGTTCTGCGCAGTGGGTGGCGTCCAACCTCAATCCGAGACCGTCTGGCGTCAGGCCGATCGCTACTCCGTACCCCGGATGGTGTTCGTCAACAAAATGGATCGCACCGGCGCCGACTTCCTTAAAGTTCATGGTCAGATCAAAGACCGCCTCAAGGCCAACGCTGTCCCCATTCAGCTGCCGATCGGCGCTGAAGGCGAGCTGAGCGGCATCATCGACTTGGTGGGCAATAAGGCATATATCTATAAAAACGATCTCGGCACCGACATCGAAGAAGCAGATGTGCCTGCTGACATGGCCGACGAGGTCGCCGAGTGGCGGAACACCTTGATGGAAACCGTTGCCGAAACGGACGAGACGCTGATTGAGCAGTACCTCGAGACTGGAGAACTCAGCGTTGATGATCTCAAGAAAGGGATCCGTGAAGGCGTGCTGAAGCATGGTCTGGTGCCGATGCTCTGTGGCTCCGCCTTCAAGAACAAAGGCGTGCAGCTGGTTCTCGACGCCGTGATCGACTATCTACCCGCTCCGATCGACGTGCCCCCGATCCAGGGTGTGCTACCCGACGGAAGCGAAGCGGTTCGCCCCTCAGACGACAGCGCTCCTTTCAGCGCGCTGGCCTTCAAGGTCATGGCTGATCCCTACGGCAAACTCACCTTCGTCCGGATGTACTCCGGCGTGCTCGAGAAGGGCAGCTACGTGCTCAACTCGACCAAGGGCGAGAAGGAGCGCATCTCCCGCCTCGTAGTGCTCAAAGCCGACGACCGTGAAGAGGTTGATCAGCTGCGTGCGGGTGATCTCGGTGCCGTTCTGGGCCTGAAGAACACCACCACCGGTGACACCCTCTGTTCCGCAAACGACTCCATAGTTCTGGAGACACTGTTCATCCCTGAACCGGTGATCTCCGTGGCTGTGGAGCCCAAAACCAAGGGCGACATGGAGAAGCTCTCCAAAGCCCTGGTGGCCCTTGCCGAGGAAGATCCCACCTTCCGCGTCAACACCGACCAGGAAACCGGTCAGACCGTGATTGCCGGCATGGGTGAGCTCCACCTGGAAATCCTGGTGGACCGCATGCTCCGCGAGTTCAAGGTGGAAGCCAACATCGGTGCACCTCAGGTGTCCTATCGCGAAACAATCCGTGGTTCCGCCGGCGGCGAGGGTAAGTTCTCCCGTCAGACCGGTGGGAAGGGTCAGTACGGCCACGTAGTGATCGAAATGGAACCCGGCGAGCCCGGCTCCGGTTTCGAATTCGTCAACAAAATCGTGGGCGGTGTTGTTCCTAAGGAATACATCAAGCCTGCTGAACAGGGGATGAAAGAGACCTGCGAATCCGGTGTGATCGCAGGTTTCCCCCTGATCGACGTGAAGTGCACGATGGTCGACGGTTCGTATCACGACGTCGACTCGTCGGAAATGGCGTTCAAGATCGCCGGTTCCATGGCTTTCAAGGACGGCGTCAAGAAGTGCAATCCTGTGCTGCTTGAGCCGATGATGAAAGTCGAGGTCGAGGTCCCCGAGGATTTCCTCGGATCGATCATCGGCGACCTGTCCTCCCGTCGGGGTCAGGTTGAGGGCCAAGGCGTTGAAGACGGCACGTCCAAGATCTCGGCCAAGGTGCCCCTTGCCGAGATGTTCGGTTACGCCACCGAGCTCCGCTCCATGACCCAGGGCCGGGGCATCTTCTCGATGGAATTCGACAATTACGCCGAAGTTCCTCGCAATGTGGCCGAAGCCATCATTTCCAAGAATCAGGGCAACTAATCCTGATCTCTAAACTCCTCTTACTCCATCCCTCGATTCTTTAAACCCCCATGGCACGCGAGAAGTTCGAAAGGAACAAGCCCCACGTCAACATCGGCACCATCGGCCACGTTGACCACGGCAAAACCACCCTCACCGCTGCGATCACCAACGTGCTCGCCAAGAAGGGTCAGGCTGAAGTTCAGAACTACGCCGACATCGACGGTGCTCCTGAGGAGCGTGAGCGCGGCATCACCATCAACACCGCTCACGTTGAGTACGAGACCGATACCCGTCACTACGCCCATGTGGACTGCCCTGGACACGCGGACTACGTGAAGAATATGATCACCGGTGCCGCTCAGATGGACGGCGCCATCCTGGTATGTGCCGCCACAGATGGCCCGATGGCCCAGACCAAGGAGCACATCCTGCTTGCCAAGCAGGTGGGCGTTCCCGCTCTGGTGGTTGCACTCAACAAGTGCGACATGGTCGATGACGAAGAGATCATCGAACTTGTGGAGATGGAAGTCCGCGAGCTGCTCTCCAGCTACGACTTCCCTGGCGATGACATCCCCGTGGTGCAGGTTTCGGGCCTGAAGGCGATCGAAGGCGAAGCCGAGTGGGAAGCCAAGATCGAAGAGCTTATGGCAGCTGTAGACGAGTCCATCCCCGAGCCCGAGCGTGAAGTCGACAAGCCATTCCTGATGGCTGTTGAAGACGTCTTCTCCATTACCGGTCGTGGCACCGTGGCCACCGGCCGCATCGAGCGTGGTGTGGTCAAGGTGGGGGAAGAAATCGAAATCGTCGGCATCAAGGACACCCGCAAGACAACCGTCACGGGTGTAGAGATGTTCCGCAAGCTACTGGATGAGGGCATGGCTGGCGACAACGTCGGTCTGCTGCTCCGCGGCATCCAAAAGGAAGAGATCGAGCGCGGCATGGTGCTCGTGAAGCCCGGCTCCATCACCCCGCACACCAAGTTCGAGGGAGAGGTGTACGTGCTGAAGAAAGAAGAAGGCGGCCGCCACACGCCATTCTTCTCCGGCTACCGCCCGCAGTTCTACATCCGTACAACGGACGTGACCGGTCAGATCACCGCCTTCACCTCTGACGACGGCAGCGACGTGGAAATGGTGATGCCCGGTGACCGCATCAAGATGACCGGCGAGCTGATCTGCCCCGTCGCCATCGAGCAGGGCATGCGCTTCGCTATTCGAGAAGGTGGCCGCACCATTGGTGCTGGCGTGGTCTCCAAGATCATCGAGTGATCAGCTGACGCAGCTGACTGATGGATGGGGGGAACATTCCCTCCATCTCTTACATTTGAGTTGAAACTCGACAACTGAATCCAGGACGTCTTTACGGGCCCCTACGTATCTTTCCTATGTCCACTGCCATTGCTCAGCAGAAGATCCGCATCCGCCTTAAGGCGTTTGATCGCCGCATGCTGGATCTCTCCTGCGACAAAA
The DNA here is from genome assembly GCA_003211535.1 of Synechococcus sp. AG-670-A05. Taxonomy (GTDB): domain Bacteria; phylum Cyanobacteriota; class Cyanobacteriia; order PCC-6307; family Cyanobiaceae; genus Parasynechococcus. Next base: position 16,985 of record QCSJ01000028.1, read on the forward strand.
TCATCGAGACCGCCGATCAGACCGCTGCAACAGCGATCGGCCCCATACCCCTTCCCACCAAGCGCAAGATTTACTGCGTGCTGCGTTCCCCTCACGTGGACAAGGACTCCCGGGAGCACTTCGAAACCCGCACCCACCGTCGCATCATTGACATCTACAGCCCATCGGCCAAGACGATCGATGCTCTGATGAAACTTGATCTCCCCAGTGGTGTGGACATCGAAGTCAAGCTCTGATCACTTCGTTTAGATAGCTTGATCCCTAGGATCAAGCCTCTATTAACCCGGCGTCTGTGTCCGATTTTTCCGTCAGGGAACTGCCCCTGTTCCCCCTGCCGGACGTCGTGTTGTTTCCGCAGCAACTGCTGCCACTGCACATTTTTGAATCCCGTTATCGGATGTTGCTCCAGACCGTACTGGAGACCGACAAACGATTTGGAATCGTGAGAATCAATCCCCAGACCGGCGACATGGCCGAGATCGGATGCTGCGCAGAAGTGCTCCAGCACCAGACCACGGAGGATGGACGCAGCTACATCGTCACGCTCGGGCAGCAACGCTTTCGGGTGCTCAACGTCACCCGTGAAACACCGTTCCGCACAGCCATGGTCAGTTGGATGGAGGACGAGCCCGTCCAGGATCACGCTGAGCTCAACACGTTGCGCGACAAGGTCAGTTCTGCCTTGAAAGACGTCTTTTCCCTGACAGCCAAGCTGCAGGGCCGCGAGCCGGAACTGCCCGATGACCTGCCTGATCTGCCGCGAGAACTGTCGTTCTGGATCGGAGCGCATCTCGACAACCGCGCTGCCCCTGAACAGCAGACCCTGCTGGAACTTTGTGACACAAATGAACGCCTGGAACGTCAATTCGAAATGCTGGACCACACCCGTCGCCAACTCGCGGCCCGAACTGTGCTGATAGATCTCAAGGAGAAGGAGCAGGACGTCTGATGTTGGCCGGTTTACTTCTCCTTGCCGGAACGGTCGGTGCCACGGCCCTGCTGATCTGGCTGCAGCGGGATCGCCGTTATCACTCTTCTGACAGTGTTGCTTCCGCCTACGACGCCTGGACAGACGACCGCCTGCTCGAACGGCTGTGGGGGGAGCATGTCCACCTGGGGCATTACGGAACCCCTCCCGGGGCCGTCGACTTCCGCCAGGCCAAGGTGGCCTTCGTGCATGAGCTGGTGCGTTGGAGCGGTCTCAAGCAACTGCCCCGAGGCAGCCGAGTGCTGGATGTGGGGTGCGGGATCGGCGGCAGTGCGCGGATCCTGGCAAGGGATTACGGCTTTGATGTGATCGGAGTGAGCATCAGCCCGGCCCAGATCCGTCGCGCTACGGAACTCACCCCTGACGGCCTCAGTTGTCGTTTTCAGGTGATGGACGCTCTCAACCTTCAACTGGACGATCAGCAGTTCGATGCGGTGTGGACGGTGGAAGCAGGGCCCCATATGCCAGACAAGCAGCGTTTCGCCGATGAGTTACTGCGGGTGCTCCGTCCCGGTGGCTGCCTCGCCGCCGCGGACTGGAACCGGCGGGATCCACGGGACGGAGCCATGAATCGCATCGAACGCTGGGTGATGCGCCAGCTGTTGAATCAATGGGCCCATCCTGAGTTCGCCAGCATCTCCGGCTTCCAGGTCAACCTTGAGGCAAGTCCTTTCCAGCGGGGCACCATCAGCACGGCAGACTGGACTGGGGCAACCCTGCCCTCCTGGTTCGATTCGATCGTCGAAGGGCTCCGCCGACCCGGGGCTGTCCTTGGCCTTGGTCCCAAAGCGGTGCTTCAAGGTTTACGGGAGACACCAACGCTGCTGCTGATGCACTGGGCCTTCGCCAGTGGGTTGATGCAGTTCGGCGTCTTTCGTCTCAGCCGCTGATCAGCTCGCTACTGGGGTAAGCCCCGAAGTGCGCCAGGTGCTCACATAGCGGTGACAGTGCTGCAACCAGGGTGTGCAGCGCTTCAGGGTGCTGCTGCGGCAATTCAACATCAACGAAAAACACGTATTCCCCCAACTCGCGCTTCGAGGGTCGCGATTCAATCCGGCTCATGTTCAGCCCTTGTTCCGCCAGGCAAGCCAGGGCCTCGAGCAGGGCACCGGGGGCATTGCGATGGAGAGAGAACGCCAGGCTGGCCAGATCCCCTTCGAGGCGACGTTCCCCGCGGTGCAGCAGCAGGAAACGTGTGCGGTTGCCCGCCACATCATTCACCGGATAAGCCAGTTCCTCCAGTCCGTGCTCCTTCCCGGCACTGCGAGAGGCGATCGCCGCGCGGAAGCGGCTGCCCGCCACCATCCGTGCCGCCTCAGCAGTAGAGGAGGTGGGCAGTTGCAGCGCCTGAGGCAGCTGATCGGCCAGCCAACCGGAACACTGCGCCAGTGCCTGAGGGTGAGATAGCACCTCGGTGATGTCCTGCAACGACCCACTGCTATGCAGGGCATGGCGGATCGGCAGCACAAGAGCGCGGCGGATGCAGAGGTCGGAATGGGCCCAGAGGGCATCGAGCGTGGCAGTGACGCCACCTTCAACGGAGTTCTCCACAGGGACCACGGCCGCGTCAGCCTCTGCCTGGGCCAGGCACTCCACGACGGCCCGGAGTCCCACACAGGGCAGAAAGCTCACCTCCGACAGCCCTTCCAAATCGGCAATGGCTCGACTGGCCTGCTCGCCATAGGTCCCAGCTGGGCCGAGGTAGGCGATGCGGGTAGGCATCGGAGGTGGGGACAACACTGGATAGGATCATGCCCTGTCGGGAGATGGTCATGCCCCTGACCTTCTGTGCCAGCCAGCGCCTCGATCTACCCGTGAAACACCTAAGCGAACAGCTGCCGGAGTACCTCCAACAGGAGAACCGGGTAATCGGCTCCCTTCTGGATCCCCGACAGTTGACCCGCCTCGGTCCAGGCACCTACCGCTACACCGTCACCAGCCTGCAGGTATTTCAACTGCAGGTAAAACCGGTCGTCTCCCTGGAGATCGAGACCGAGGGTGGCACCATGCACATGCGTGCTCTGGACTGTGAGCTGGAGGGACTTGGCATCGTGGATGACTTCAACCTCACCCTCGAAGCCCGATTGAGTTGCGACAGTAAAGGCCTCAGTGGTGATGCCCGTCTTGCGGTTCAGGTCAGCCAACCGCCGCTGTTGCGACTGATCCCGCGCCGAGTCCTCGAAACCACAGGTGAATCCATTCTCAGCGGAATTCTGCTGGGCATCAAGACGCGGGTGGGGCAGCAGCTGATCGCAGACTTCAAGCGTTGGTGCCGCGAGCCCCCTGCCCTGAACTCACCCCAGCAGACGGCGGAGAAAACTGCGGCGATGCAGAGCTGACGGCCCGAGATCGCAGAGAGCTTCGCGATGCTGGGCTGTTCCATAACCGACATGGCGTTCCAGGCCATAACCAGGAAACCGTCGAGACAGACGCTTGATCAACGCATCACGGCTCTGTTTCGCGATCACGCTGGCAGCCGCGATCGCCGGGGAGTGTCGGTCGCCAGCCACGATGCTGCGTTGTTCACCAAGCCAGGGACGCAAGGGCAAATTGCCATCCACCAGCACCATCTGCGGGCGATGCGGCAGCCGCTGCAGAGCCCTAAGCATCGCCAACTCGGTGGCGGAACGAATCCCGAGGAGGTCGATCTCGCGAGCCGAAGACTGACCAAGCCCCCAGGCTTTGGACTCCCTTTCGATCAATGGCACCAGCGCCTCTCGCCGACGCGCGGACAATAGCTTGCTATCCATCAGCCCCTCTTGCAGTAAGCGGTTGGCGCTGGGAAGCTCCAACACAACGGCCCCAGCGAAGACGGGGCCGAATAGGCAGCCCCGCCCCACCTCATCCACCCCGGCGACGCCTTGGTGGCAGGGGATGGAATCAATCAGGAGAGCTTGAGGCTGAGGAACGACGCCGCCGGCGACGCGGTTCCTCTGAATCCGGTTCTTCATCGACGGCTTCCGGCGAGTCAACAACGGCATCCGGCATGAGCGTTGGGGTTGGCGCCACCTCATCCAGGACCACGGTTTGCACTGCCTCAAGTGGCGTGATCTCGACCATCAAGGGCTGCTCTTCAACAGCCGCGGGGTCTGCAACAGTCACCGCAGGAGAGTCGAGCGAAGCCGAGGATGACGTTCCGCCGTTTCCACGGGGGGCACCACGACCTCCACGGCCACCTCGACGGCGGCGGCGGCCAGCCGTCGCCGCCAGCTGCTGGCGGGCCTGCTCGAGCACAGCGTCTGCATCTTCTCCGGGCCGCACCACCCGAACCATCACGTTCTCGGATTCAGGCGGCTCATCCAGGAGGAGAATCGGATTCAGTCCAAGGGTTCCGTACACCTCCTCCTGCTCTGGTGTCATGGGAACCGCCACAAGTTCGGGGTCCTGTCGGCGGGCGAGGGCCGGCTCTTGCGCCTCTTGCGTGGAGGCCTCCGGCGCCTCCGTTTCATCGGTATCGCTTAGCAAAGGCAGGTTGTCCTGGGCTGTACGACCACGACCGCCGCGACGGCGTCGCCCATTGCCGGAGGTCTCGACTGGCGCTGCCACTTGAGCGCGTGCCGACGCTGCAGACCGCACCAAACCGGTGGCTGTCGCCAGAGGCTGGAGCAGATCCTTGCCCGGCAGGACCGCCACATGCCCAAGACCGCCGCAACTGGGGCAGGCACGACCGAACAACTCGTAGATGTTCTGCCCCTGGCGCTTGCGGGTGAGTTCCACCAGACCAAGCTCCGTTAACTGGGCTATCTGCGGTCGGGCAGCGTCATCCCTGACCGCCGTGGTGAAGTGCTCCAGCAGCTGAAGCTGATCCCGGCGGGAATCCATGTCGATGAAATCGATGATGATCACGCCGCCGATGTTGCGCAGCTTCAGCTGACGGGCGATCTCAATGGCAGCCTCGCAATTCGTCCACAACACCGTTTCGCGTGCGTTGGCTGACCGGGTGAAGGAGCCCGAGTTCACGTCAATGACGGTGAGAGCCTCCGTCGGCTCGACGATCACGTACCCCCCTGACGGGAGATCAACCCGAGGTTTCAGAGCGTCACGGATCGCTGCGTTGACCTTGAAGTGCTCCAACAGCTCGCTTGGCTCGCTGTGGGCCTCCACCAAAACCTTCTCCGCCTCGGCACCGAGAAAACCGGTGACGCGGGGGACAGCGGCAGGCTCGTCCACGACCACCCTTGCAAGTTCCGGCCCGGTGTGATCCCGCAGGATTCTGTTGATGAAATCCTCGTCCCTATTGAGAAGCACTGGAGGAGTAGCTGTCTCAGCCGCTTGCTGAATGGCTTCCCATTGCCGCAGGAGGGATTCGAGATCGTCGATCAGCTGATCTTCGACAATGCCATCGGCTTCGGTGCGGATCAGCAACCCCGCTCCTGGGGGCTTGATCAGCACGCCGAGGGCACGAAGACGATTGCGCTCAGCT
>QCSJ01000029.1 GCA_003211535.1 Synechococcus sp. AG-670-A05
ACCCTGTGGATAACTGAGGTCAAAAAGAAACCCCCGCCGAAGGCAGGAGCTCCGAAAACTCACTGAGTTGTGTCTTTGTTTCCAACCCTGGTTTTCACCTCACAACTGAACCAAAAGCGTCTCAACTGTCAATGTGTCAGTTGGGCGCGGACAGTTTTCGAGCTGACAGAGCATGACCGCCGTGTTGACTAAGGAATATCTTGCTTGACCCTTCACTAGCGCCCTGCCTCAGTTAGGCGACCAGTGTTGTCGCTTTTATGTCGTTAAGACAGCGCTCTGAGATTGTCGAGGTTCACAGTGCGAGTGAGGTTTTTGCATGTCAGTCATCTTGCTCCCAAAGCAAGTGCGCTTCCAAACTGCGCCACTCCTAGCGCCTAGCCCGTATCAAGTAGCTAGTGGACCACGGTGGCCCTGTGGTCTTCATGAACACCCTCGTTTTCGATGGGGCCGCACACCTCATCGGGCACCCCGTGGATGCAGGTCAGGGGGTTCAATTCGTAGGTCTCACCCTCCGATAGGCAGTCATTATCGCTGTTGTCCCAGATCTGCTGAGCATCGCCGCGGTAAATCCCTACGAACTGGCCGAGGTTTGCAAAGGTCTTGGCCCCTATTCGGCATATAACGATGGCCAGACAGGCATCAAATTTATTGGTGGAGAGATGATTGCAGCCGTCCCGCACGGCTCGTTCTTCCATCCCTAGAAACATGTTTTCTAGGACGCAGCTGGTTTTACGAGAGCAGCTGCGAACGGTGATTCCTATGAGCGTCATGGTGTCAGGGTGACGAGAAGCTCGGCCAGATCCACGGCGCTGCGGAGTGCACCCTCAGCACGTCCGAACCCCGGACCATCGATGTAGTCCCCGCAGAAGCCCACTGCACTGGCATCGCACCACTGCAGCGATCGCGCCAAGGGGTGATCGAGGGGTTGGGAGGCGCCCCAGCGCATGACCCCCAGAGACTCAGCCTGTTCGCAGGCACTTTGAAGTTCAGGCCATGGGTTCAGCAGTTCTGGCAGTTGTTGCCTCAACCGCTTTTCCTCCTGCCGGAGGAGCACCGGTTGGCTTTCGGGGGTTATCGGTACCCCGGAATCCAGGCCGTGCACCACCAAGCCCGTGCGGTTGTCAGCTTGCGGCTGCAGCACGAGACGCTCCACCCGCCACTGCGCCTGGGCCTCTGGAGTTAGCCAGATCTGCCGCGGTAACTTTTCGCCGTTCAGGGGCAGATCCAACATCAGATTCCAGCGCACCTCCGCCCGACTCCTTGCCAGTGTTTCCAGGACCTGATCCAGGTCTGGGTCCTGGCCTTCTGGAACGGCCTCCCGCAACGGCACCACTTGCCACCCGAGCATGGCCAGAGAACGGGGATGGGCGAGCAGACTGCCGCTGAGCACCATGCGGGTCCCTCGCAGTTGCCAGTCGCTGCCTTCTTCGCAGAGGCACCAGTGCGTTCTGATTCGCTGCAGCGTTCTGATCCGACGTCCGAAATGCTGCGTCGAATGACCTTCATCCATAGCCAGCAAGGCCTCGCAGAGGCTGGCCATTGAGGGCTGACCCTCCAGCCAGTCCACAAGAGCTGGACCGCCAGGACCGCTGATCGATCCATCTTCCGCCAACGTGATCACGTCCCTATTGGCCTGCTGCAGCGAGCCGTTTTCACGGAGCGGGGCCAACAAGGCCTTGAGTCCCTCTGGGAGCGGATCCACCATATGGAAGCCTGGTGCTCCATGGTCGAGCCTCCACTCGGGTCGTTTCCTTCGCCGTCGCGTGGCTGTACGACCGCCGGGACCTCGCCCGGCCTCAACGATAGCGATTCGGCCAGTCCAATTTAACTGTCGGAGCCTGGCGATTAGGCTGCATCCAGCCAGCCCAGCACCGATGACCACCAGGTCGGCATCAAGCATCGGCCGCGCTTACATCCAATATTTTTCAGCGGCGACCCGGGAGAACAACCCACCCAAAAGAGCTAGCAGCAACGCCACGCCGAAGAACACGAAGTAAGCCATTCGTCGCTTTGTCGTTCAAGGATTTGCGCCGTTTCTAACAGCAAGTGATGTGAGCAGTTGCCCCGATCACAGGACGACATCAATTTGATGTCGATCAATGAAATGGGTCGCCTGAGATTCGAACTCAGGACCAGCCGGTTAAAAGCCGGATGCTCTACCGCTGAGCTAGCGACCCACCCGCTCGGGCATGCCGTTTCAGGCACCAATGGACATTATCACTCGGTCCGGCTCAGGATCATGGGGCGTTGTCAACCTGCGATGCCTCCGTTGATGTCAGCCTCAGCGCCCTGGCCGTCACCCCAGATCCATGCCGGAGCCTGGATTTCCCCGACTGCTGTGGTGGTCGGAGACGTGACAATGGAGGAGGGCAGCAGCCTCTGGCCCACGGCTGTGGCCAGGGGGGATCTCGCTCCGATCCGTATCGGTGCCCGCAGCAACGTTCAGGACGGTGCTGTGTTGCATGGGGATCCGGATCAGCCGGTGCTGATCGGAGCTGATGTCACTGTCGGTCATCGTGCCGTTATTCACGGGGCCTCGCTGTTGGATGGCTGCCTTGTTGGGATAGGAGCCATCGTTCTCAACGGTGTCACCGTGGGTGAAGGCGCCCTGGTGGCCGCCGGTGCCGTTGTCACTAAGGACGTTCCAGCCCGCAGTCTGGTGATGGGAGCACCAGCGCAGCTGAAACGGGAGCTCAGTTCTGAAGCCGTGGAGGTCCAACGCAGCCACGCCCACAGTTACGCCTATCTCGCCCAGCAGCACGCCCGGGCAAGCGGCTGAATGCTGCATTTTTGATCAGCTTGGCGTCTTGGTCGTGGGTTTCTCGTGGAAGTCCGTAAGATCGCCCAGAAATCTTTGTACCCCCATGAGCGTCGCCCGCGTTGCAATCGGCCTCGTCGTCATCCTCGCGATCGTCGCCTACTCCGCTTACAGCGTGATCACCACCGGTCAGGTGTTAGGTATCGACGCCCGACTCTTCCTCGTGGTTGCCCCCATCCTGGCTGCGGTGAGCTGGGCCGCTTTCAACATCGGCCGTGCTGCGGTCGGTCAGCTGCAGCTTCTGATCAAGCGCAGCCGCGCCTGATTGCATTGAGGGTCATTCAACGTTGGAATTCGTAGGCTGAAACCAGCTGGCTTCAGCTTTTTGTCCACTGATCGATCCATCATCGTGCTGGGGGCAGGCCTGGCAGGTACAGAAGCAGCCTGGCAGGTTGCCCGTGCTGGCGTCCCTGTGACGATTGTTGAGATGCGACCGATTCGTCGCTCGCAGGCGCACCACAGCAGTGATTTCGCTGAGCTGGTCTGCAGCAACAGTTTCGGAGCTTTGAGCAGCGATCGGGCCGCGGGCCTGCTGCAGGAGGAGTTACGGCGCCTGGGCTCTCTGGTGATCGGTACCGCTGATTCCCATGCCGTGCCCGCCGGCGGCGCCCTGGCCGTGGACCGAGGTCGTTACAGCGCTGCGCTCACCCAGGCCTTGGATCAGCATCCACTGGTCACCACCGAACGGCGGGAACAACAAGCTTTGCCGGGAGCGGGGCGGATTACCGTTCTGGCGACGGGGCCGCTCACGAGTGAACCGTTAGCGGAGAATCTGCGCCAGTTCACTGGACGTGCCGACTGCCATTTCTTTGATGCGGCTAGCCCGATCGTGCATGGGGACAGCATCGATCTGTCGGTGGCCTTCCGCGCCAGCCGCTACGACAAGGGCGATGCGGACTACATCAATTGTCCGATGGACAAGCAGCAGTATCTGGACTTCCGCCAGGCTCTGCTGGAGGCGGAACAGGCGGAACTCAAGGACTTTGACAAGAACGACGCCACCTTTTTTGAAAGCTGCCTGCCGATTGAGGAGTTGGCGCGTCGTGGTGAAGACACCATGCGTTACGGCCCCCTTAAGCCGATCGGTCTCTGGGATCCCCGTTGGGGTGATGTGAACGATCGCGATGTGCGCCGGGCCAAGCGCGCCTACGCCGTGGTGCAGCTGAGGCAGGAAGACAAGGACGGTCGCCTCTGGAATCTGGTGGGTTTCCAGACGAACCTCAAATGGGGTGAGCAGAAACGCGTGCTGCAGATGATTCCCGGTTTGGGTCAGGCGGAATTCGTGCGCTTTGGGGTGATGCACCGCAACACCTTTCTCGAATCGCCCCAGTTGCTGCAGCCCACCCTTCAGTTCCGCCAGCGCCCCAACCTCTTGGCGGCAGGCCAGATCACCGGTACCGAGGGCTACGCCGCCGCCGTGGCCGGTGGCTGGCTGGCGGGTACCAATGCCGCCCGCCTTGCCAGAGGTCTGGATCCGATTGATCTGCCCCCCACTTGCATGAGTGGTGCGCTCACGCACTTCGTCAGTGAAGCACCCACGGCCAAATTCCAGCCGATGCCCCCCAACTTCGGCCTACTGCCGGAGCTGCCGGAACGCATCCGCGACAAGCGCGCCCGTTACGGCGCCTACCGCGATCGTGCCCTGCAGGATCTGGAGCCGGTGCAGGCTCTCCAACTCGAGACCGTGACGGTATGAACACCTCTGCGGAGGCTCGCTGGATCGAACAACGCTCCCTGCGATTTGAGGTCGGAGCCAACGCAGTGATGGCATTGGCTGGGTTTTCCGCCCACGTGCTCACAGGATCCTCGGCCCTGCTCTTGGATGGCCTCTATTCCGCCGTGCTGGTTGGCTTTTCGCTGATCACCAGCGGGAAAAGTCGCAATGTAGTGCGGCCCCCAGATCTGGCCTGGCCCTTCGGCTACTAAGGCCAGGAAGCCCTGCATGTGCTGTTTCGCTCCCTGGTACTGGTTGGGGTGATCGGCTTCGGCGTCGGTAGCGCCTGCTCCACTTTGATCGACTGGTAGCGGGGGAACAGCATGGCGTCGTTGCATCTGGAGCTGGTGGCGCCCTACAACGCTCTGATGACAGTGCTCTGCGGCCTGCTGGCCTGGCGGCACCGCCGGGATTGGTGCCGCACCGGACGTGTGCCGCTGCTGCTGCTCACAGAGGCCCACATGCCCGGATCGAAGCCGTGATCACTCTGGCGACCGGTCTAGCCCTGCTGGCGTCGCCCTTGTTTTTGGCAACGCTGTTGTCTGCCCTGGCGCCGATCACCGATGCTCTGCTGGTGCTGGTGCTGGTGCTGGTGCTGGTGCTGGTGCTGGCGGTGAGCCTGGCCATGCTGCGCAAACCGCTGGCGGCGCTGCGGCATGACATGGCCCAGGCTGCGGGCTTTGCCGCCGACCAGGATTTGCTGCAGCGCACGCGGATGATGTTGATGCAGGAACTGGTGGGGCTTCAGTTGCAGATGATGGATTTCACCATGCAGCAGTAAGGCCGCACGGCCTTTGTTTTGGTCTACATCAACCCGTTGCAGCCCATGGAAAGTCGTGTCATTGATGGGCTGCGCCATTGCATTGATGTCCGTTGCAGTGCCGAACTCGGGCGTCCGGTGCGCTCGGAGGTGATCCTCACGGTGATGCCGCCGATTCATCGCCAGGATCCAAGGCCGCAGACGGCCTCCTAGCGTCGCCCTCAAAGAACCGTTGCCATGAGCGAGAACCAGCAGTGGGATGCCGTTGTGATCGGTTCGGGCATCGGTGGTTTGGTCACCGCCAGTCAGCTGGCGGCCAAAGGAGCCAAGACCCTTGTTTTGGAGCGGTATCTGATCCCCGGCGGCAGTAGCGGCGCCTTCAAGCGCGAGGGCTACACCTTTGATGTGGGGGCCTCGATGATCTTCGGCTTCGGCAAGAAGGGCTTCACCAACCTGCTCACCCGAGCCCTAGCCGATGTGGGAGAGCACTGCGACACAATCCCCGACCCCGCCCAACTCGAATACCACATGCCCGGTGGGCTGCGCATCGCGGTGGATCGCGATTACAAGCAGTTCATCGCCGACCTCACGGCGCGGTTTCCCCATGAGGCCGAGGGGATCCGCCGCTTCTACGACACCTGCTGGCAAGTGTTCAACTGTCTCGATGCGATGCCGCTTCTTTCGCTGGAGGATCCCGCTTACCTCACCAAGGTTTTCTTCAAAGCTCCACTGGCCTGTCTGGGGCTGGCCCGCTGGCTGCCCGTCAACGTCGGTGCGGTTGCCCGCCAGCACATTAAAGACCAGCAGCTCCTCAAATTTATCGACATCGAGTGTTTCTGTTGGTCGGTGATGCCCGCCGATCGAACCCCGATGATCAACGCAGGCATGGTGTTTTCCGATCGGCATGCGGGGGGAATCAACTACCCCAAGGGAGGCGTCGGCGTGATCGCCGAAAAGCTGGTGAAGGGATTGGAACGCCACGGCGGCGCCATTCGCTACAAGGCCCGGGTGACCGAGGTGTTGATCGAGAACGATCAGGCCGTTGGCGTCAAGCTGGCCGATGGCGAGGTCATCCGTGCCAAGCGTGTGATCTCCAATGCCACCCGCTGGGACACCTTCTCCGGAGAGGCTGACGAGCAGCACCGCTCCGGCCAATCCCTGGTTGATGCCGCCCACACCCCTGGCAAGGAACAGTTCTGGCGCAAGCGTTATGTGCCTTCGCCCTCTTTCCTGTCGCTGCATCTAGGGGTGCGGGCTGAACTGATTCCGGCCGCTACCCACTGCCATCACCTCCTGCTTGAAGACTGGGAGCGGATGGAAGACGAACAGGGGGTGATCTTCGTGTCGATGCCCTCGCTGCTGGATCCGGATCTGGCCCCGACTGGGCATCACATCGTTCACACCTTCACGCCGTCATCGATGGAGGCCTGGCAAGGGCTTACCCCTAGCCAGTACCGCGAGAAAAAGGAGGCGGATGCGGCGCGGTTGATCCAGCGCCTGGAGGCGATCCTTCCCGGCCTCGCTGATGCCATCACCCACAAGGAGATTGGCACTCCTCGCAGCCACCGGCGTTTTCTGGGTCGCTTTCAGGGGAGCTACGGCCCAATCCCTGCGATAAAACTTCCGGGTCTGCTACCGATGCCGTTCAACCGAACGGGACTGAAGCAACTGTATTGCGTTGGTGATTCCTGTTTCCCAGGCCAGGGACTCAACGCTGTGGCCTTCAGTGGCTTTGCCTGCGCTCATCGGGTTGGGGCCGACCTCGGCCTGAACCCCTGGGCGCTGCCGGCCTGATCTTCTGCTTAATGTGATTTCAAGAAGGAGTTGAGATGCCGCCTGAGTTTCAGCCGTCGTCAGAGGATCTGGCCCGCTACCTCGAGCAGAGGGGGGAGCTCAGCAAGCCCTGGAATCTTCAGATGCTGCGGCTCAAGAAGCTCAAGGAATCCAAGGACTCGATGGCTCCTGAGGAGTACATCTCCAAGGTGCAGGAGGCCCATGCCGATCTGATGCGTCTTGGTCAGTTCTGGAAGGGTCGTGAACAGGAGGTGTTTGGTGGAATCTATCAACCGTGTGAACTGATCGAACCGCTGCCTGGTTCTCCGGACGACCGATGACTGGTAGCGAACGCTTTGGGCTGTCGCCCCTGATTCGCTTCACCATGCTCAGCCTTTATGGAGCCTTGGTGTTGCCCTTGCCGCTACTGGCTCCAGCGGAGTCGCGCTTGCTGATGGTGGCAGGGCTGCTGCTGGGTCTGGTGTTGATAATCGGTCTGTTGAGTGAACGGGTGGAGACGGATGCCGAGGGCATTCAGGTGCGTTACCCCGCCTGGATTCGCTGGTTGCTGCGCCGAGGCTGGAACATGCGTTGGCAAGACATTCGGGCCCTGGTTCCCGTTGGCACCAGTCAGGGGGGAACGGTCTATTACGTGAAGGCAGCCGATCTGCGCCACCAGCTCTTGCCGCAACGCATCGAGCGCTTTGATCGATTCCTTGAGCTTTTGTCGGCCAATACCAATGTGTCAACCAAGGACATCGGGCGTCTGACGCCGCCCTGGACCTATCAACTGTTGGCTGGATTGGCCGTGGTGATGATCAGCGGCGAATTGGTCACGTCCCTGGCGCTGTCACAAGGCTGGATCAACTTGCCGGCAGGTTATCCAGGCTGAAGCGATATCCCCGCTGACGCACGGTGGTGATCCCACCTCCCTCGCCTAGGCCGGCTTGTTCCAACTTGCGGCGCAGCGTCAGCACCTGGGTGTCAACAGAGCGGGGGCCGCCGCTGAAGGGAGGCCATGCCATGCGTAGCAGTTCCTGGCGGCTGCGCACCAGACCGGGGGGCATCAGCAGTGCGCAGAGCAGAGCGAATTCCCGAGGGCTGAGTTCCACCGGTTGGTCTCGCAAGGTGACCTGCCGCAGGAGTAGGTGCACTTCGAGGGGACCCACCGTGACACGTTCCTGCAGACCGTTATGCCCTCGCTTGAGCAGTGTGCGGCAACGGGCGGCCAATTCCTCGAGGCCAAAGGGTTTCCGCAGAACGTCATCGGCGCCTTCATCCAGCAGTCCCACCACTGGATCGGCACCACTGCGGGCTGTCAACACGATCACTGGACAACGCAGTTGATCAGCGAGACGGAGAGCGGATCCCTGATCGAGAATCTCAGCACTAACAAGAAGGTCAGGAGATTGTTCCTGGCAAAGCTCTAGAGCTTCAGCCGACCTTCCGACAGCAGCGGTGAGGTGACCGTCCTGGCGGAGTCGTTGAACAAGCACGGTACGCAGGGTGGGGTGAGGCTCCACGACGAGAACCCGGGATGGCTCCTGCCCGGTTCCCGACTGGGGAGGGGTCAGCGGATCAGCGCTGGGGGCGCTGGGTTCAGCTGTCAGGTCGCGTGGTGTGGAGGTCACTGAATTGTTCAACGCCCCACTACGCTAAGCGGAAAAATCTGTCCCGCTGGTAGCAGAGGCAGCTGTCTTCTCAACCGATGACGTCCCTTGACGACCCGGAATCCATCCGTCACTTTCAATCACTCTGTGATTCCTGCCAGGAACTGATAACGCGGTATCACTCGCCCTCTGAACTGAGGCTCTACGCCGATGGGTATCTTCATGCTTTGCGGCGCTGCGGCAGTCTGGATACCCGCCAACAACATCGGTTAGAGCAACTGATCGATCGCTGGATCATGGACCCCTCGAGCTTCATCGGCCCTGATGGGGACGCCAGCACTCTGTATTTGCGACGCCCCCAGGGTCTTTGATCAGCTAGCGAGAGCGATCTCGAGCTTCTCCTTCAATTCACCGGCGTTGTACATCTCGATCAGGATGTCGGAACCTCCGATGAATTCCCCGTTTACATAAACCTGAGGGATCGTTGGCCAACTCGAAAACTCCTTGACCCCCTGCCTGATTTCCATATCCGAGAGAACGTCGAAGGTTTCAAAGCTGACGCCTAGTGAGTGCAGAATCTGAACCACATTGTTAGAGAATCCGCACTGAGGCATCAACTTGTTGCCCTTCATGAACACGAAGATCGGGCTGGAGCCGATCAAGGCCTCAATACGGGAGCGGGTGGAGTCTTCCATCTGATGTGTTAGGGGCGGGGGGAATCTGTTGGAGTGGCGGTGGACAAAGCCAGGGCGTGGATTGCTTCACTGGCTAATTCTTGCTGCAGTGCGCCGTAGACCAGCTGGTGCTGGCGGATCCTTGAGAGACCTTGAAAGGCCTCGGACACCACACTCACCTGGAGATGATCACCACCACCGGTGAGGTCCTCAACAGTCACCTTGGCATCGGGGATGGAGCGCTGAATGGCGGCTTCAACGGCGTCCGGCTGAACCATGGGGATTGAGGACCTGTTGGAAGCGATGCTGACAGAAGGAGTTCGCAGCTGTCAGCTGCCCGCAGGAGCGCCCCCTTTGAATTCGGTGTCCACAAATCCAAGTTCCAGCAGGCTTTGGTAGGCCTTCCGACCCTGGGCCTGAGCCGGCGTCATCAACTTGACCACTTCCACCAGCAAGGGAACGGCCACTTCAGGTTGGTTCTGTCGGCGGAACAGGGCAGCGAGACGTAGGTCTGCCTCAGCCAGGAGTCCGAGAGCTTCGCGTCCCTTGGTGTCCATTTCGCGGGGAATGCGGGCATCGAGTCCGCGGAAGGCGCCGCTCAGGTCGCGGTAGAAAGCCAGAAGCTGCTTGGAGGCCTTGCGGGAATTGTCGTATTCCTGACGAGCCTTGGCGAGATCACCGGCGGCGGCGGCGGCATCGCCACTGTTGATCATGGCTTGCACAGCCGCTGGATTAAATCCATCAGCTTTCTGGGCCAGAACGCGATCGCTGGACGCAGTCTCCTGAGCCACCACTGGCATGCCAGCCAAGCCCAGGCTCGCCACCAGGGCCATGGCGGAGAGCAAGGAACGACATCCCATGGGGAAAAGAAGTTTGAAGAAGTGGACTTTAAAAGGAGTTCAAAGGCCTGCCCACTGCCGCACGGGCCGCTTGTTCAGCCGTATGCATCGCCTGAGCTAGATCCTGATTGAACCGCAATCCGGACTCCCGTCCACCTGCTGTTGGCACGGTCATCGGTTCGCCGAAACAGAGCGCTGCTGTGCTGAGTGGCCGTGGTGGTGCCTGGCCATAGCCAATGCCAACGGGAATCACAGGAACACTGAGCCCTTGCCGCTGCGCCAGCTGCACCAGACGAACGAGCCCCTGATGCAGCCGGATCGGTCGATCCGTGCGCTGGATCTGGCCTTCCGGGAAGACCACGAGTTGCTGACCAGCGGTGAGCAGGTCGATGGTTAGACGCAGGGTTGTCATCGACGGACGTCGCTGATTCACCGGAAAACAGCCGAGTCGCTGAAGGAACCAACCCTGCAGGCTACGCATCTCGGTGGTGGTGACCATGAAACGGCAATCCCGACCGGTGACCCGGCGACCCGCTGCCATCGGCAGTATCAGGGCATCCCAGCGAGACCGGTGGGTGGGAGCCAGCACCACGGGGCCGCTGTGGGGCAGATACTGCGGATTCAGGACCAGCCGCTGACGAAACTGAAGCTTCAACGCGATGTCCTGGGTGACCAGCATCGCCAGAGGGGCCCAGCAAGGGTCTATGCCCACCTGTAGCGCGGATTCACGGTTCGCCACGGCCGCTGACAACAGGCTGAGCCTTCATTGGAGCGAGGCGAACCTAAAGCCAAGTCCTCCCTACATAGGATTAGTTCAGACAGACGTGGGTATGGCCAGTCTCGGGGTCAACATTGACCATATCGCCAACATTCGCCAGGCCCGTCGGACGGTGGAACCGGATCCTGTGGCTTTCGCCATGCTGGCGGAGCTTGGGGGTGCTGATGGCATCACCGTTCATCTTCGGGAGGATCGCCGCCACATCCAGGACCGTGATGTTGAGCTGCTGCGTCAGACGGTGCGTTCTCGCCTGAATCTGGAGATGGCCGCAACCCTGGATATGATGGAGATTGCCCTGGCCGTCTGTCCGGACATGGTCACCCTCGTGCCGGAAAAGCGAGAGGAGGTCACCACCGAGGGTGGACTCGATGTAGCCGGCCAGCTGACAGTGCTGACCCCGATGGTGAACCGGCTACAGCAGAGGGGCATCCCCGTGAGCCTATTCGTTGATCCTGAAACCAGCCAGCTGGAGGCCTGCCGCAGCAGCGGCGCCCGCGGGGTGGAACTGCACACCGGCACCTATGCCGAAGCATCCTGGGCAGGCCAGCCAGATGAGTTGGCCCGCATCACTGAGGGTGCTGTCACAGCTCGCCATCTGGGCCTTCGGGTGAATGCCGGCCATGGACTCACGTATCAGAACGTTGAGCCGATTGCCGCGATTCCAGGGATGGAGGAATTGAACATCGGTCACACGATCGTGGCCCGTGCTGTTGCCGTCGGTCTGCAACAGGCGGTGCGCGAGATGAAGGCGTTGATCCAGAATCCCCGCCTGGATCCTCTGTTCGGACAAGCGCTCGGATGACTGCTTTTCACTTCGTTGCCGCCAGCGAGCGATTTCTGACCGTGGAGGAGCCGTTGGAGGAAGTGCTGCGGGAACGTCGGCGCAACTATGCGGAGAACAACAAAGCGATTGATTTCTGGCTCGTGCGGCAGCCAGCATTTCTGGATGCCCAGGAGCTGAGTGCCATCAACATCCAGCTGCCGAAACCGGCGGCCGCCGTGGTGTCCACCGATCCCACATTCATCACCTTTCTGAAACTGCGCCTGGAGTACGTCGCCGAAGGACACTTCGAAGCTCCTTCCGACGCGATTCCCGATGCTCTGGCCACTACCGCCGCATGAATCGGCGATCACTCCCGGTGGTGAAGAGGATCGCTCTGCTGGTGCAGGCCCTCGACGGTGCTGAAAAGACCAATCAAGCGCTCGCGACCTGCGCGGACGGTGAGGCCATGGTGGACATTCTTCTGGGTGCTTCCGCCAAGCTTGGCCTGGGTCTGACCCGGCGCGATCTGATGGAGACCCCGCCGATCCGTGACTGGATCTGGTTTAAGAGCAACGATCCCCTGGTGACGGTGGGTGATGCCAAGCCCCGTTACCGCCAGGAGTCCAGCGACGACAAGCCCCGTCGTAAGTTTCTGGGTCTGTTCTGACAGGACGAGACCTGTTGATCAGACTCCATAACCCTCACTCTCGTTTCGTTCAAGCTCCGCGTCTGCGCCACTGGGTGATCGGTGACGTGCACGGATGCTTTTACTCTCTTCTCAATCTTTTGGCGGTGCTGCCAACGCAGGACCATCTGGTTTTTTGTGGCGATGTGATCGGCCGCGATAGCGCTATCGAGGCCAGCATGCACCTGATCTGGGATCTGGTGTGTTTCGGACGGGCCACGTGGTTGCGGGGCAATCACGAACAGGCTCTGATCGATGCTCTTCAGGCGGGTGGGGGTTCACAAACTGCCCTGACCCGTAATTGGCTGCATCGACTGAATCAGCTGCCGCTGCTGTACCGCGCCGATGGCTGGTGTGCGACCCATACCGGGTTCAACAGTGCCGGTGAGCCGGATCTCTCGATTCGAGAGACGTTCTGGGAGACCTACGACGGACGCCATGGCCGTGTTGTGATCGGCCATACACCGCGACCTGCGGTGGAACGTCATCAGCGCATTGTCCTGATTGATACCGGAGCGGTGTACGGCGGCCTTCTGTCGGCCTATTGCCCGGAAACCGATGCGGTGGTGCAGGTGCAGGGGCAGCGAAGCCAGGAGCCGTTCCCAAGACCAGCCGATCTGGATCGGGTACCAGCCCTGTTGAGCGGAGACGAGATCACTTGCTGACGCTCTACCGCAGCAACCGGGCCGAATTCCTGGCCACCTTGCTGGCCCGACAGTTGCTTGAGGCGAGACCGGACCCGTTTGAAACGGTGGAGGTGTTGGTGAACACCTGGCCCACGAGCCGCTGGCTCGGTGAACAGCTTGCGATGGCTAATGGCATCAGTTCGCTGGTGCGCTTTCCTTTCCCCGGCAGTCGCCTGCGCCAGCTGGTGCGACGGGTTCTCGACCTCCCCGACTATGAGGAGGATCCCTGGCGGGCCACCTCCCTGGTCTGGACGGTTCTGGAGCTGCTGCCGTCCCTGTTGGAGCAGCCCGTTGCCCAGCCTCTGCGGATCTGGTTGCAGCAGCGTGATGGGGAGGCGTCGGGGCTGAGTAGGGATCGTTGGCAGCTGGCTCGTGCCATCGCTGATGCCTTCGACGACTATGCCCTCTACCGGCCAGCCACCCTGCATAACTGGATGCAGGACAGGCGTCACTACAGCGAAAAGGACTGGCAACCGTTGCTGGCCAGGCAGCTGGCGGCGTCCCTGCATCGCCAACCATTCGGGTTGCAGGTGCGGTCGGCGGTGGAGCAGCTGCGGTCGGGAGCTGTGGACCCCGATGTGCTGCCGAAGGTGATTCGTCTGTTCGGTATCAGTGCTCTGGCTCCGGTTCAGGTGGAACTGATTCAGGCCCTATCTGGCAGCACTGATGTTCAGGTGTACCTGCTCACGCCCTGCCGTGATCTCTGGCAACGTTGCTGCAGTCGCCGTGAGCAGCTGGGGACAACCTGGTTCGAGCCTCCCGATGGGGGCTGGTTCCAGCATGCACCGCGACTGGAGGCCACGCTTGGACGGATGGGGGCCGAGTTTCAGCAGCTGCTCGAGGGCAGCGGTGACTGTCAGCTGGGGGAGGTGCGAGAGGGGGATCTGTTCGCCGATCCAGTGCAAATCGCTGCAGGGGAAGGTCGTTCCGCCCTGTTGTTGGAGCAGTTGCAGCAGCAGCTGGTGCAATCGGGCAGCTGTGAGCCGCTGCAGCGAGAGCCTGATGACCGCTCTCTGCTGTTCCAGGCAGCCCCCGGTCCCTGGCGGGAGGTTCAGTTGGTGCGCGATCAGGTGTTGCAGTGGCTGGCAGCGGACCCAGAGCTCGCGCCTCGGGATGTCCTGGTGATGACCCCCCAGATCGACCGTTATGCCCCTTTGCTCAGCTCCGTCTTCAACGACCGTGATGCCATTGGGGTGGATCTGCCCTGGCGTCTGACCGATCGCAGCCAGCAGAGCACCCCTGGCCTGACGATGGCGATGCTGGAGTTGCTGGACCTGGCGGCAGGGCGCCTGACCGCCACGGGACTAGAAAGGTTGTTGGCCAATCCCGCCTTGCAGGATCAGCAGGGGATCCGTGGCGAGGACACCTCAGCCTTGACCCGCAGCCTGCAGCGAACGGGTTTCCGCTGGGGTCTGGATGCGCGGGAGAGAGGCGGTGATGAGACCCACAGCCTCAGCTGGTGTCTGGATCGTTGGTTGGTCGGGCTTGCACTGCCTCAACGGCCTGGACTAGCGCCTGGTGGGACGGCGCCGTTTCATCAGGATCTCGATCCGCAGCGCTTGGTGCGCTGGTGGAGCGTTCTGGATCGGTTGGTGCGTTGGTTGCAGCAGTTGCGACGACCAAGGACCTCAGTGGCCTGGGTGGAGTTGCTGCAGGCCTTGCTGGAGGATCTCTTCGCTGACGGAGGCGATTGGAGCTGGGAACGTCAGGGCTGGTCAGTGGCTCTGGCGGATTGGCAACAGCGTGCAGCCGCCTGTCCGCTGGAGCTTGAGGTGGCGGTGGCTGCTGAAGTGCTGGCGGAGGCCCTGTCGGTGGACAGTGGCCGCTTCGGGCATCGCAGTGGTGCGCTCACGGTTAGTGCGCTGGAGCCGATGCGGGCGATTCCCCACAAGGTGATCGTGCTGATGGGCCTCGACGACGGGGTTTTTCCCCGAATCGATCAACGCCCAGGCTTTCACCTCCTGGAGCAGCACCGCTGGCTCGGCGACCCGCGCGGTGGAGATCAGGACCGCTATGTGCTTCTTGAGGCGTTGATGTCCGCGCGTCGTCATCTTCTGGTCAGTTGGTGCGGCCGCAATGAGCACACCGGTGAGCCTCGGCCGGCCGCGGCCCCGGTGGAACAGTGGCTGCAGGACCTGACAAGGCAACTGGGGACAGAGGCCAGTGCAGGGCTGTGCATCGCGCCCGATCCCAATCCTTTGGACCGCAGCAACTTTCAGATCGCCGGCCATGGGCAGCCCCTCAGCTGTGATCGCCGCCAACTGAATGCGCGGCGCTGGCTCGATCGGCATCAAAGAGATGGCACCATCGATGGCCTGGCCCTGCCCCTGCGGTGGAGCCCGCCTGATCCAGAGACAGCAATAGACCTGCTCAGCCATGAGGCGCTGTTGCAGTGGCTGGTGGACCCGCAGGCCGCCTGGCTGCGGCAGCTGGGCCTCTATCCAGCTGAGCGGGTGGATCCAGTGGAGGATCTCGAGGCTCTGGCGCTCAGCAGCCTGCTGCAGGCCCAGGTTTTGAATCAGGATCTGGAGGATCACCTGCTTGCCGCTGAAACGCCAGATTTTTGCGGGATTTTGGCGGGACAGGGAGTGTTTCCCCCTGGCGCAGGTGCTGAGCTGGAGCAGGGAATCCTCAGCCATCGACTCCAGGCGTTGCAGCAGCAGCTGGATCGGTTCGGAGGCTGCAGACGTAAAGGGACGTTGCTGTTTGCCGGCGACATTCAGGTGGTGGTTCAGCCCGGTCGCTTCTCACCGCGTGCTCTGATGCGGGGCTGGCTCCAGCATCTCCAGCTCTGCGCTGAGGATGCGGCGTTCAGCGGTAGCGCCGTCATCGCGCGGGCCGACAAAGGCGACGAGGCCAAGACCCATATGCGCTGGGCTCGCCTCCAGCCCTCAGAGGCCCAGGAGCAACTGCTGTCGCTGCAGCGGTTGGCTCAGCAGGGGCAGCATCTGTGCTGGCCCGTTCCGCCCAGGAGCGGCTGGCAGATGATGATCAGGGAGCACTTCAAGGCAGGCAGCGGTGTGGCCGCCTTTCAGGACAGCTGGATCCGGGAGCGGCGGGACCCCCAGCAGCGGCTGTGTTTCGGCGCGGATGTTGAGGCTGATGAGCTGCTTAGCAGCCAAGGCTTCGATCAGGCTTGTTGGTTGCTCTACGGGCCACTGCTGCAGGCCGTGGTGCGCTGAACGAGGCCGCCATCAGCCTTGAAGGACGAGGCAGGTTCGCTGCTGCATCGAGCCAGCGACCTGCCTTTCAACCAGAAGCTAGATAGGTGGTCAGCCCCTGAAGCTGTTGATCAGGGCAAAGCCTTACAAAGCGACGATTGCGGCTCCCAACAATCCGATCGACGTGAGCTGGCGTGCCATGACGATGTGGTTCGGCACCCTTGTTGTGACCCAGCTCAAAAACAGCATCAATTGCGTTGTCGGATCGGTGTTGTATCGCTGGTGGATGACCATCGCCGGAGGGCAGCGCCATGCGCTTTGACCCCAATCGTTACCCCCTCGATCCTGGTCTGCGGTTGTTGGAGGCGAGCGCCGGCACGGGCAAGACCTTTGCCCTGGCGCATCTGGCCTTGCGCCTGATCAGCGAGGCCGCCATGCCGCTGCCCAGTCTGTTGGTGGTGACCTTCACGGATGCGGCGGCGGCAGAGTTGCGCTCCCGGATCGGTAAGCGTCTGCAGGATGCGCTGACGGGGCTTGAGGCTCTCGAACACGGCATTGACTTGCCGGAGGCTGATCCGGTGCTGGAGCAGTGGTGGCAGATGGCACCGCAGGGCCAGCCTCGCCGCGACTGGATCAGCCGTCTTTTGATCGCCCTGGAACAACTCGATGCAGCAGACATCACCACCATCCATGGCTTCTGCAGTCGCAGCCTGCGGCGTCTGGCGATCAGCAGTGGTGCGGCGATCCAGCAGCAGCTGGAGATCGATGCCACGGCTTTAGTGCACGAGGTGGTGCAGGAGCTCTGGAAACAGCAACTGTTGACCTTCCCCCTGCGGCAGTTGCAGGGATTGACGCTGGCGGGACTGACCGCGGATGAGCTTGCTGCTGCGCTGCTGCGTCTGGATGGCGATCCTCAGGCTCGGCTGCAGACGGATGGTGAGGACTTCGATCCCCGCGAACCCCTGCGGGAGCAGTTGGAAACATCGCTTCAGGTCAGCTGGCAGCGCTTTGTGAGCTGCTGGACACGCGAAGGCAAAGAATTGGAGCAGTGCTTCCGTTCAACAGCGGGTAAGTGGAAGGCGATGGGGTTCAAACCGTCGCCTTACAGCCCCAAACCGACCAGTGATCGCTGCGGTCAGGTGGATCGCTGGATCGCAGCCCAGCGATCCACCCCGGATCTCTGTTCGATCCGGGCTCAACAGAAACTTCTTCACGATTACTTCCATCCCGGCGTCTGGTGCCGAACGGCGCGCAAGTGTGGTGAGGAGGAGCCATCCCTGGCCGCGCCTGATCTGCAACGGGCCATCGCCGACCTCTGGGATGGTCCTATCGAACGGGTCTGGCGCTATGCCCTGCAACGGGGATTGCAGCAGCTCCATCAGCGGCGGCAGCGCAGCGGCACGGTCAGCTTTGCTGGCCTGTTGACGGCGATGGACCCGGGTGAGGCCGAGGCCTCTTGGTTGGAGCCGTTGCAGCAGCGTTACCGCGCCGTGATGGTGGACGAATTTCAGGACACCGATCCGGTGCAGTGGCGGCTGCTGCAGCGAAGCTTCGGAGAGGGGGCTCACATGCTGTTGCTGGTGGGTGATCCGAAGCAGGCGATCTACCGCTTCCGCGGTGGCGACCTGGACACCTACCGGCGGGCCCGTGGGCTGGTGAATCGGATCGAAACCCTTGAGGACAACTACCGCACCACTGCACCGTTGATGGCGGGACTGAATGCCCTGATGGCTCCCGGATTGCCGGCGTCAGGGCTGGAGGTTCCGACGGTTCACGCACGTAGCGCACGATCAGAGGCGGTTCTTCCGGATGGTCAGCAGCCCCTGCAGCTGCTGCAGTTCGAGCAGGACCTTCCAACAGGGAAGACCGCCATCGAAGCGGAGGTGCCGTCAGCTGTTGCTGAGGTGGTGATGCAACTGCTGATTGAACAACCGGCCTTGAACCCCGATCACCTCTGCATCCTGGTGAGCCGCCATGACCAGGCCGCCGATCTGCGGCGGGCTCTGGCGGGACGCGGTGTTCCCACACGACTGGTGGCGCAGGGGGATGTGCTGGACAGTGAAGCTGCTCTGGTGCTGCAGCGGTTGCTGGATGCCATGGCGGCGCCGGCGGACGACCGCCGCCTGCGGCTGCTCGCCGCTTCCCCGTTGGTGAATTGGAGTGCTGAACGACTCCGTGGTGAGGCCCAGGCCCCGCAGCTCGACGCCCTGGCCCAGCGTTTGCGTCTGGCGGTGGAGCAGCTGCCGCGGTTGGGATTGCTGGGCTGCCTGTACGGATTGCTGAACGCGGAACGCACCGCTGGTCTTTCCGAACAGGGCCGCATGTGGGGAGATCTGCAGCAGGCAGGCCGGTTGGTGCAGGAGGAAATGCACCGTCAGGGCATGGATCTGGCTGCTGCTGCCCTCTGGTTACGGCGGCAACGGCTGCATCCCCCCAGCTCGTTGCCAGCTGCCCGCGAACCCCACAGCGATCTGGCCGAGAGCGCCGTGGCGGTGGTGACGGTTCACCGCAGCAAGGGTCTGGAATTTCCGCTGGTGATCTGCCCCTATCTCTGGGCCGGTGCCAAGGAGGCGCGTTATGTCACGGGTCCTCTGTGGCGGGATGGCGAGGCGGGAGGTTGGCGACTTGCCTTGAACCGCGACTGGGGTCCTGGCTGGTCGGTTTGGCAGCAAAGCCATGCCGAGCAGGTGGCGGAGGCTGAGCGCCTGGCCTATGTGGCCGTGACCCGGGCTCGCGCACAGCTGCTGCTGCTTTGGGTCCGCTGCGTGCCGCAGCAGTCGGTGCTCCAGCACTGGCTGTTTGAGGGCGACACCACAACTCTGCGGGATCTGCCCCTCAGCCAGCGGTCGCTGAGGCAGGAGAACGGTCAGCAGCGTTGGCGGCCGCCCCAGCCCCAGGAGACCTTGTCGACCGGAGCCACGCCTCAGCGGATCGATCGCAGCTGGGGGCGCTCCAGTTACTCCGCCTGGATTGCTGCGCCCGCTGCCGAGGCCGTGCTGGAACAGGGCCGGGATCAGGATCCTGGTGCCGAGCAGGCCACCGCCGTCGGCTGTGAGGAGTGGTCGGACCAGGGGCCATTGGCGGAGTTCCCCCGTGGTGCAGCGGCTGGGGATTGTCTGCACCGTATCCTCGAGCAATTGCCCTTCCAGCAATCCGCTGACTGGGGCCCTGTGATCGAGCAGGAACTGCAGCGGTCAGGTCTCTCTCTGGACTGGCGGGGGGTGGTTGAGCAGGGTCTGCAGCAGGTGTTGGACACACCGTTGGGTGGACCTCTGGCGGCCCTGCATCTCGGTGCCTTAATGCCGGATCGTCGCCTGCATGAGCTCAGCTTTGATCTGCCGGTGCGTCACGCCTGCACAGATGATCTCGTGCAGGCGTTTTCTATGGATCCAGAGGCTCGCTTTGGCAGCGACTACATCGACCAGCTCAGTGGCCTGCAGGTGAACAGTCGCGGATTTCTGACCGGATCGATTGACCTGGTGTTTAGCGATGCCAACGATCCTCTGCAGGGACGTTGGTGGGTGGCGGACTGGAAGAGCAACTGGATCGGTGAGCGCAGTGAGTCCGGTGCCCCCAGTTGCTGTGGTCCACGCCACTACAACCAGAAAGCGATGGACGAGCAGATGCGTCACCACCATTACCCGCTGCAGGCCCACCTGTATCTGGTGGCCTTGCATCGGCATTTGCAATGGCGTCTGCCCGGTTATGTGCCTGAGCGTCATCTCGGCGGTTACGTCTACGTTTTTCTGCGGGGCATGCCGGGCAGGAGCGATGATGATTCCTGTCTGATCGGGCCTGGTCGCATCGTTGAGCCGGCACCATTGCAACGGGTTCTGGCGCTGGACCGGCTGCTGCAGCAGGGGGCGGCATGAGCAGCAGCTGGTCTCCGGCCTTTGCTGCGGCCGTGCACGCTGCCCTGGTGCGCCGATGCCCGCCGGCAGCAGGGGGGTGCTGAACTGGCCGAGCTCAGCCAGGCCCTGGTGGAGGCGCTGGGGCGGGGTGAGCTGGATCTGCCGCTGACGCCAACCAGGGCTGCCGTGGCTCAAGCCAGTGGCTGGCTGGAAGGGGGTGATTCGCTGCTGCTGCAGCGGGGCGGCCGGATCGGTTGGCGTCGCTGGCTGGAAGCGATGGAGAACGTTGTGGAGCAGCTATTGGAGCGACAGCCTCCGTCCCTGTCGGCGCCGCTGGAGGCCGCTGAACCCACGAGCACGCTCAATGCCGAGCAGCAGGCTGCGGTGCTGGCCATGGATGAGGCCGCCGTGATGCTGCTCAGTGGTGGTCCGGGTACGGGCAAGACGAGCACCGTGGTGGAACTGCTGCTGCGGGCTTCGCAGCGCCATCCCAGCCTGCGGATCGGACTGGCGGCACCCACTGGCAAGGCGGCACGTCGGTTGGGGGATGCGGTGCGGCCAGGGTTGAACGAGCTGCCCTGCTTCACCTTGCATCGCTGGCTGGAGGCCGCCGGGGACGGATTCCGACGCCACCGTCAGAGACCGCTGGAGCTGGATCTGCTGGTAGTTGATGAGATGTCGATGGTGGATCTGAGGCTGATGAGCGCTTTGCTTGAGGCGTTACCGGATGCATGCCGACTAGTGCTAATGGGCGATCCGGCGCAATTGCCTCCGGTGGGGAGCGGTGCGGTGTGGCAACGTCTGATGGACTCCGCTGTGTGTGAGCGCTTCGGTTCAGCTTCGGTTCAGCTGGTACAGACCTATCGCAATCGTGGGGCGCTGGCGGACTTGGCATCGACCCTGCGGCAACATGGGATCGAGGCGTTCGGAAAACATCTCGACCAGCTACCGGCAACAGCCAACGTCAAGCATGAGAGGGCCAGCCTGCGGCGTCTGCCGCCATCGGTGCGGGACGGATGGCGGCACCGACATGAGCGCCTCTCCGCCTTGGCATGTGGGTTGCTGGAGCGGCCCGAGCCTGAGCTGAACGACGCTGCGATACCGCTGCTGCAGGAGCTGGAGCGTGAGCTGCTGTTGTGCCCTCGCCGCCATGGACCCTGGAGCCTCGAGGACGTGCATCGAGCACTGCTGGGCTCAGCGGGATGGATGGACCCGTGGCGCTGGTCGGAGGGGGTGCCGGTGATCTGCGGTGGCAATCAACCGGAGCTGGGGCTCGCCAATGGCGATCTCGGCGTCAAGCTGGGTTCTGGGGAGCAGAGTCGGGTCCTTTTCCGCGTACTGGCAGCGGATGGACAGGCGCAGGTCCGTCGGCTGCATCCAGCTCGGTTGACGTCGCTGGAGCCGGCTCTGGCGCTGACTATTCATCGAGCCCAGGGCAGTGAGGCCGATCGCGTCACTGTGCTCTGGCCGCCGCTGCAACAGGACAATGCCCCTTACGAGAAGCGTCTTCTTTACACGGCGATCACGCGGGCGCGTGGCAGCTTGGACTTGATCACAGCGGGGGTGGGTTGATGCGAGTTAAGCGGCCCTGGGGTTGGTACGAGGATCTGCTGCACTCTCCTGGCTACAAGTTGAAGCGCCTGTTGACTCGCAGTGGTCAGCAGCTGTCCCTTCAGCTCCATCGGCACCGCAGTGAAAGCTGAACGGTGGTTGATGGAGACGGTGGTTTGCTGTGTGGTGAGCGCTGGGTCGAGGCGAAGGCTGGTCTGATGCTCTCCATCCCATGCGGCGCTGCCCATCGCGCCCGGAGCCAAATCTCAGGTCTGGTTATCCTTGAGGTCCAGCACGGCGACGAACTGCGTGAGGAAGACATCGAACGTCTGCAGGATGATTACGGCCTGGTGATAAATTAACGTTGAACCTTTGAAGCGTAGGCAACACAACCGGAGAGCAATTTTCTTAATTGCCGGGAGGTTGTGAGCCTGATTTCAGAGATCAATCAGGCCAGGGCCTACCACCATGAATGACCAGAAGCTCGGGGAGACCCCGTGCACCGT
>QCSJ01000030.1 GCA_003211535.1 Synechococcus sp. AG-670-A05
CTGCGAGAACTGATGTTGCGCTCAGCCGGAACAGGCCTGCTGCTATGCGGCGGGGGAATGATGCTCGCTGTGATCGCTGACTTACCACCTGGGCCATTGATTGGCGTCCTTTGCCTTGGGTTGTTGCTGTTCAAACGAATCTGATAGCTACTAGTTAGCCCACATTTTCTATGCCACTGTTGCTAGCCCACAGTGGCGAGCCATCCGCCAAGCACTGCAGCGATCAGCCCACGTAATATTGCTAGCAGAATAGTCTGTTCTGGTTTCTCACGTTCCAACCGGTCGATGGTCCGACTGGCGGACGCAAAGGTCTCCAGATCAGCCTGAAAACTACTTAGCGTGCGATTAATCGTCTCCTTGGTGAATTCCAAGCGCAGCAGCCTGGCGCTCAGTCTGTTGCGCTCGATCTCCCTCAAGGATCAGTCCCCAAGTCCGAACTTCCGGAAGGACTGGAAGCGTTCCTGGCGTTTGGTCTCCGGCACATGTCTACCCCAAAGGCCCTCCCAGTAAAAGAAGATCACGCCAAAACCGCGTTCACGTGCAAGACGAACTTTCTGCTCCAGATCGCCATTGGAAGTAGTCCGCTTGCCGAAGCCGGCCAGAATTCCGATTTGGGTCGGAATCCGCCAGTCGCGGGCCTTGCGCAACGCCGGCTGATCTAGATCGCGTGCGAACCCGTTGACGCTATATGCGTAGTTCTGCACTACCAGCTCATCGATCAACTCTCCGAGTGCCCAGAGTTCCCAGTCCTGCAGCCAGAGGTTGTAGGCCTGCCGGAACGGTCCGGGAGAGAGGCTGATCATCGTCGAGAGCCCCTCCTGCTCCAGCCGGGCCCGCAGTTCCCGCAGCAGCGCCGTGAGCTGCCGCCGGCGCCAGCTCATCCATATCCGGTTGGTGTGGTCCCTGGGCGGCACTGATCCGGTCTGCTGCCGGTACAGCGCAACGGTATAGGCGTCGTAACCGAACTCAACCGGCCAGGCGAAGTGATCATCGAGCTGCAAACCATCCATCCGACAGCGCTTCAACGTCTCCACCACCAGGCCGATGAACCGTTCGCGGACCTGGGGATGGGCGGGGTTGAGCCAGGCCATGCGGTGGTTCCCGTGCATGGCCATCCAGCGCTGACCATCGGCTCTGGCCAACACCCACTCGGGATGCTTACGGACCACAGCAGCGTCCGCCGGCTCCATCAGGCCGTACTCAAACCAGGGCATCACTTTGATGCCCCGCTTGCGGCCCTCCTTCGCCAAGGTGCAGATCGGATCCACATCCACACCAGCCTTTGCAAGCGGCGGCTCCAGCGGCGCGAAACGACTGCGATGAAACGTGGTGCCGCGGCTCCACACATTGGGCACCACGCGATTGAAACCGGCCTGCTGCAGTTGTTCCAGGGCAGCGGTGATCCGCTCGTGGTCGTAATAAAGCCTGCTGGGACTGTTGGTCAGCCAGACCCCCATGGTTGTACTGCGGGGCAGCAGCCGCTCAAGCCGCGATTCCGCCAGAGCCGGTGATGCCAGCAGCAGCCCAAAAGCCAGCACTGCGGCATTAACGGAACATCGAACTGACGGAACTCTCCTCGTGGATTCGCCAGATAGCTTCGCCCAGCATGTTGGCAACGGAGAGAACCTGAAGCTGAGGGAAGGTTCTCTCTTGCTGGATCGGAATGCTGTTGGTCACGACCACTTGCTCGAACAGTCCATCGGCCGACAGGCGTTCGCTGGCTGGGGGAGAAAACACCGCATGGGTGGCACAGGCGATGACGCGCTTCGCCCCCTGCTGCCGCAGCAGCCTGGCCCCTGCGCAGATGGTGCCTCCGGTATCGATCATGTCGTCGATCAGGATCGCCGTACGACCGGAGACTTCACCGATCACGGTGAGGCTTTCAGCCTGGTTGTGCCCCGTGCGGCGCTTGTCGATGATCGCAAGCGGCGCATCATTCATCTGTTTGGCGAAGGCCCGGGCCCGAGCCACGCCGCCGACATCCGGCGAGACAACAACGATGTCGCCGAGATTCTGGGTGGAGAGGTAATCCACCAGCACCGGTGAGCCGTAGATGTGATCACAGGGGATGTCGAAGTAACCCTGTATCTGAGCCGAGTGCAGATCCATCGCCAGAACCCGGTCCACGCCGGACTTCACCAGCAGGTTGGCGGTGAGCTTGGCGGTGATCGATTCACGCCCTGCCGTCTTGCGGTCGGCGCGGGCGTAGCCGTAGTACGGCACCACGGCTGTGATCTGGCGCGCTGAGGCTCGACGGCAGGCATCCACCATGATCAGCAGCTCCATCAGGTGATCGTTCACCGGCGCGCAGGTGGGCTGGATAAGGAACACATCGCAGCCCCGAATGGACTCCTGGATCTGAACGTAGAGCTCTCCATCGGCGAAGCGTTTGCACACCCTCGGGCCATCGGGGACACCGAGGTAGGCCGCGATCTCCCGAGCCAGGCCGGGGTTGGAGGTCCCGCTGAACAGACGTAACCGGCGTGTGTCCGGTGTGAGCTTTTCCTGTTCAGCGCGGGCTTCGGTCAGAAAACTGGTCACGGCGCCCGCGGGACGAAGTTTGCTGTAATCCGATGGTAGTGGTGAGCAGGACCCCCATGTCCACAGATGTTCCGCTGTTGGTGGGTGCTGGCTCCCTGCCGGAGCTGCGGATGCGCGAGGCCTGCACGGCCCTGGCTGACTGCTGGGGACTGAATCTCAGCCAAATCAGCGAGGGAGAGTCCCCGCTGACGCTGCTGTCCGATCCGTCGTCCCAACAGGGCCTGGTCCGTCTCAGCGGCGATGCCGCGCGGCAACGGCCGGAGGGTGGCAGCTGGCTTGATGCCCTGGCTGACTGGCGCCACCCCTTGTTGCTGCTGGTCACCGGCGAACCTGATGGTGGGGTTGCTGGATCAGCTGCGGCTTACACAGCCCTCTGTCGTCAGCTCGGCGCCCCCCTCATCGGATTGGTCCAGATCGGGGCGCAGTGGAACCGTTTGCAGCGTCGCCGGGACGGTCTGCCCTGGATCGGCTGGATTCCAGCAGCAGGGGACCCTGAACGGGAGCTCGCCCTCGATCATTTGGTGCAGCGCCTGAGCCAACGCATCGTCACAACCGCGGCCAGAGGGGCAGGGACTCCCCGGCCTTGATCTGACGCATCACCTGCTTGCCGGCACGATTGGCCACCGGCAGCTGCTGAATCCTCACCGATGCAGGACTGGACAGAACTGCCGCCGTGAGACTGAGCATCTCGGCCTTGGTGAGGTTGGTCTCCACATCACCGGTGGCTGCTTCCACCAAATCGGGAATCTTGCCCATCACGCCTGGCCCTTTGAACTGCTCCAAGAGAGCTTGGATCAACAGCTGCTGCCGTTGGCGTCGGTTGACATCATCCAGAGGATCCTTGAGATACCGCGCCAGCTGCTCAGCCTGAGCACCATTGAGGCTCTGACGGCCCGCCTGAAGGTTGATGGTGTAATTCTGTGCCTTGTCTGTCCGTTGGAACGAAGCGTTCAGGGTCACGTCCAGATCACCGAGGCCATCCACAAGGGAACGCAGCACCCGTCGAGGGACCAACACATAGCGGTGCGGGTGATCCGGCGGCAGACCGACCAGTTCCCGAATTGCGTCGCTCAAAAGGGCGACACCGCCCGTTTGCCAGAGACTTCCGAGTTGTACAGGTGCGGTCTGACCCGGGAGCCGGAGAGCCAGTTCAATCGGAACCTGCAGCACCTGGAGTGGCTGTTGAGCATCGACCCTCAGCAGCATCACGGCATCGGCATTCGCCCGTCCCCGCGGCGCCGCATTGTTAACAGAATCACCGATCTGATCAGCGTCGAGTCCCACGAGCAACAGCGTCACTGGATCGAGAGGCAAAGGCGCCAGGTTGGTAGGAGTGTCGGCGGCGGCCGGCTCCGTTCGAGCTACCTGATCTGGCTCCGGCCAGACGCTGCCCAGCAACCAACCTGTGGCACCAACCCCCGCCACAGCAGCGGCAAGTCGCAGAATGGTCCGCAGAGGATGACGGCCCAACCAGGGCATCATCCGCTTCGGTGGGGTAGGCGTCATCGTCCCCAGGCGGGCTACGGCGTTTAGTTTCGCCCAGTTGTCCAGTCCCGAGCACCATGGCTCTGCGTCACGACTTCCGCAGCCGCCCCCCCGAGCAGATCCGTGTCGTGGTGTTCGGAGCCACGGGCTACATCGGTCGATATGTGGTGCGCGAGCTGGTGGAGCGTGGATACCAGGTGGTGGCCTTCGCTCGTGAACGCAGTGGCATCGGCGGACGCCAGAGCAAGGAACAAGTGATCAACGACCTGCAGGGCGCCGAGGTTCGCTTCGGAAATGTCACCGACCCAGCCTCCCTGGCGACGGAGGCCTTCAACGAGCCCACCGACGTGGTGGTCTCCTGCCTGGCCTCCCGTACGGGTGGACGCAAGGACTCCTGGGCCATTGATCATCAGGCCACCCTCAACACCTACCGGGAGGGACGACGGGCAGGCGTCGCCCATTACGTTCTGCTGTCGGCGATCTGCGTGCAAAAACCTCTGCTGGAATTCCAGAAAGCAAAGCTCGCGTTTGAAGCCGAACTGAAAGCCGATGGCGAGATGACCCATTCGATCGTCCGACCCACAGCGTTTTTCAAAAGTCTGGGCGGGCAGGTGGAAAGCTGCCGCAAAGGGGGGCTCTATGTGATGTTCGGCGGTGGCGAGCTGGCCAGTTGCAAACCGATCAGCGAAGCCGATTTGGCACGATTCATTGCTGATTGCCTGCGGGATGAAGACAAGAGCAATCGGGTGTTGCCGATCGGCGGGCCAGGACCAGCCCTCAGTGCAAAACAACAGGGTGAATTGCTGTTCCGAGCCTTGGGGCGCCCACCGCGGATGCTTTCGGTACCAATAGCATTGATGGACGGTCCCATTGCGGTCTTGCAGGGACTGTCCCGATTGTTCCCAGCCCTGCACGACACGGCCGAATTCGGCCGCATCGGACGCTACTACGCCGCAGAGTCAATGTTGGTGTGGGATGAAGAGAGAAAGCGCTACGACGCCGATGCCACACCTTCCTATGGGGAAGACACCCTTGAACAGTTCTTTGAACGAGTGGTACGGGACGGAATGGCAGGTCAGGACCTTGGGGATGCCGCGCTGTTCTGAAGCAGCCATGCTTAAGGCAGACCAGGACAACGGTGAACGATATGTCTGCTCCGGCCCGAAGCACAGGAGTGCTACTCCATCCCACCGCTCTCCCTGGGAGCCCGGTCTGCGGCAGCTTCGGTGAACCCAGTCGTCGCTGGATCCATCTGCTGGCGAACAACAACATCGGGGTGTGGCAAATCTTGCCTCTCGCTCCTCCGGACGGCACTGGATCGCCTTACAACTCACCGTCCTGTTTCGCACTGAATCCCTGGTTTCTCGATGCCGACGATCTGAGGCGGAATGGATTAATCAGTCATGAGGATTTGCAGAAGCTCCCAGGGTCTGAAGAATCGAGCGACAATGTCGGAAATTTGGACCTCGAACTTGTCCAACGGCGCAGTTACGGCGTAGCCGATGCATTGCTCAAAGGATGGGCCAAACAATCTAAAGATCGTCATCAAAAATTTGAAATCTGGTGCCAGCAACAGCCATGGCTGGAAGATCATGCGCACTTCACTGTTTTGCATGATCAATACCGGGAAGCCTGGTGGGGCTGGCCTGAAGAACTGGCTCGTCATAACCACAAAGCATTGCGAAGCTGGTCCGAGAGGCATAAGGACGAAATTCTGCGCGTCAAGCTGCAGCAATGGCAACTGAACCAACAGTGGGAAGTAATCAGGGAGCTCGCCCGAAGCAAGGGAATCCTGATTTTCGGAGATCTGCCGTTCTACGTCAGTGCAGACAGCGTTGATGTCTGGAGCAACAGACACTTATTCTCCGTGAAGGAAAATGGCGAGCTGACAACCCAAAGTGGTGTGCCACCCGACTACTTCTCAGAAACGGGGCAACTATGGGGTTCGCCAGTTTATCGATGGGGACGGCATCGCTTGACCCGCTTTCGATGGTGGCGTCAGCGATTCTCACGGCAACGACAGCTGGCAGATTTGTTGCGACTGGATCACTTCCGTGCCCTTGCCGCCTACTGGGCAGTACCTGGACAGGACAAGACCGCAGAAAAAGGCCAATGGCAACCGTCACCGGGGCGATCACTACTAAATAAGTTGAGACAAGACGGGAAGGGACAATTACCAATGGTCGCCGAAGATCTTGGCGTGATCACACCAGATGTCGAGGCGCTCCGTGATGAGTTTCAACTAGCCGGGATGAAAGTACTGCAATTCGCATTTGATGGCTTAAATGACAATCCATACCTGCCAGAAAATATTATTGGTCGACGCTGGGTTGTGTATACCGGCACCCACGACAATCCAACCACTCTCGGGTGGTGGAATGCACTGGATCAAGACAGTCGAAACCGTATCGGGGCCAGAGTTAGCGGCAAAGTGGATTCACCAGCATGGCAATTACTCGACATGGCCTTTGCAACTTCGGCAGAGCTAGTTATAGCTCCACTGCAGGACTTACTACATCTTGACAATACAGCCCGATTCAACACTCCAGGGACATCCAAAGAAAACTGGAACTGGCGACAAAAAACCTTTGAGAATGAACTTGAAGGAGCATTGAAGGGTTATGGAGAAAGAGGATCGATCTGGGGGCGCTCAAGAAAAGGGGCGACAGAATTAATCAATCAAGAAGAAAGATAAGTAATGGATGCTATGCACAAAGCCACAAGAGAGATTAAAAAAGAAAGCAAAATCGATACAATCAAATAATAATGGAAACAACAGAAGATTCCTCCAGACAAAGAGAAACGGGAACATTGAAACTGATTATTTGACCAAATATGACACGGATAAATAATGATATATTTCCTTTATATCATGAACAAAAGAAATTAAATCACAGAATACCAAAACCCAATAACGATTGAAAATGAGAGTAGGAGAATCAGCCAAAAAAACGTTAGAAGAAAAATCGAAACACCTGAAAGACGGAACGAGAGAAAATCAGACAACAGAAGCGAGTATAAGGTCTCCCAAAAAAAGCGATTAAATAGCGGAACGAAAAGCAGAAAAAAGTTATAAGCCAAAAAAGACAGTCAAATAAAAGTCAACAATCAAAATAATTATAAGATAAGATACCGACAAAACAAGAGAAGAACACCAAGACCATGACCATTGGTTGGGTGTACGAACAGATAGGAAAGACATGAATTCAAGCCAATTACCTACCTATAAAAGAACATGACCAGAAAGCGCTCGATTATTTAATCGCCATCAAGAAATGCGATAAAGCACTAGCGTAGGATTAAGTTATACATAGCGACAAGACAGCGCAAAAGAAGTATATACACACAAGATATTGAAAAGACAAGAAGAAAGCATGAAAGAAAGTTGAAAACAGAAAAGAAAGGCAAAGAGTAGCTAGAGGGCAAAGGTAATTGTGAAATTTAAAATCGATTCATAAAACCAAAGAGTCATGATCACAACAATTAAAAAGAAAAACCAAGGAACAAATATAGGATCAGAAAAAAAGAATAATGAATGAATAAATGCAAGAATGAAAGAAAATGATAGAAAGAAAAAAGATTACCCAAGCCGTAACAAGTGAAATGCCTAAAAAAAGCTAAAAGCACCAGCCAGTTGCTAGAATTAAACGCAATTCGATAAATGCTACTAAGGCACTAAGGTGAATACAAACATTATAAATCAAGAAGATCTCAAAAGGTGGGGCATCGAGGGTTCCATAAATAGAGAACTTATACTGGACAAGGTGGTAGAAAAGGAGGCCAACCCTGACATACCGGAAGAAGATATAATCAAACAATTCTTAAAAAACAATAAAATCTATACTCAGGAAAAACTAGCTAAATGGATGAGATACGAGAATATAGACAAAGAATCATTACTGATAAGAGCAACCAGACATTATAAGTGGCTTAAATTTTGCGAAAAAAAGTACAAAAATCAGGCAGCAACAAAATTTCTGAAGGATAAATCAAAATTAGATCAGGTAAGCTATTCAATGGTTTGGATAGAGGACGAAGCACTGGCAAGTGAAGTATTTGTTCGAATAAAAGAAGGAGAATGCTCTGTTGACGAAGCGATACTCATGTCCACAAAACCACCGCAAGGATTAAAGATAGGAAGAATTGGCCCGGTTAAGTTTAAAAGTTTACCTGATGTACTGGCGGAACTGCTACGTGTTAGTCAACCCAAGCAGGTATGGCCGCCAATAAAAGTAGAGAATGGATGGGCAATCATCAAAAACGAAAAATTATGGCCGGCAGTCTTCAACAAGGAAGAAAAAATGAAAATCTTGTTAGATCTAGGTGAGCAGTGGATAACGGAAGAAATAAGGAAACTAAACGCAGAGTAACCAAAAAAGTAATCTGTATCAAAGAAGACAAAGCAAATCAAGTAGGGTATGTATGAGAGATCCGAGCATACACATTGCTAAAAGATTGAAAAGTATGAGAGTCGTGCTAAACTGTAAATAATGATCTTAAAATAATGCAATTGGGGCAGGCATTGCGCCTAATCAATTCCTGGGAACCATTTTCAAAGCTTTCAACAGAAGAAAAAGCAAGATTAGCAGAAACAATACAGCCATTAAGATTACGACCAGGACAAAAACTATATGATTTTTCTGATCTTCCACCAGGAATAGCACTTATAGCAGAGGGTCAAATGAGACTTCTTGCTTTAGATGAGAGAGAAGAACCCTTCACACTCTATAGATTGTCGCCAGGAGATCAGGCTGGATATATTGGAATCCTCAGAGGAGTAACGGGTTACGCATTAGCAGCATCACAACCAAGTCTGTTATGGCTGTTACCTCAAACTAGTTTTCTCAAAACAATATCAGAGAACATAGAATTCACAAATGAATTTAGAGATCCTACAATTGAAGAATTGTATGGAGTAAGTATCCTTACAACATCACCACTAAATAACACAAGAAGTGAAATAAAAGATTGGGTTAGTAGTACGATAACTGAATCGAAAGAAGCACCAAAAATCATATTACTGCCACCAGGTGAGCATAGCTTAGAT
Source organism: Synechococcus sp. AG-670-A05 (assembly GCA_003211535.1). Lineage (GTDB taxonomy): Bacteria > Cyanobacteriota > Cyanobacteriia > PCC-6307 > Cyanobiaceae > Parasynechococcus. The sequence continues at coordinate 9,074 of QCSJ01000030.1, forward strand.
TCAAAATGGGGACCTTGGATGGTCAGTAGTTCGAACATAGCTGGATGTAAACCAGGTGAAGAACTCCTAGGACCTATAAAAATAACTGTACAAGGAAAAATACCTGCAAGATTAATATCAAAAAGTGGTGCAACACCACCAGTCGATGTTCCACCAGTATTAGTTGTCAGTCCAGAGACGAGCGAGATAGCGCCGCTCCAGATGGAGGCTGAACTCGTAGAGCCTGACTGGCAAGAAAGTAGCACTGCAATCGTAGCCGTAGAGAAGCAACAAGAAGCACTGGAAGATTGGTATGGACGACTTGGAGACGACGGTAGCTTTCCACAGTTGGAAGGATCTGGGTCGGTAGGTATTCCAATGGCTGTATTAAGGATGCTGGCCAGATATTTTGATATTCCCTTTAGAAAAGATGTAATTCAAAGGATAATTGAGGACCAATTAGCGAGGAGCACACCATTAGAAAACGGTGAAAGGGGTATTGGGTTGATTCAGTTGGCAGCAACTGCCGACTTGATAGGACTGAGAGCTACTCAAGTCAATGCAACCGAGAAACAAATCCAAAGATTGCAATTACCTGCGATAGCAATCATAGATAATCAACCTATCATCATATGGTCAACTGACATGGCTGGCCAAGCTCTTATCAGTAGCCCGGAAGAAGGACAAAAAACAATTGCAATAAATGATATTGGAGGTAGGAATGAAGACGAATCAATACAAGTATTGACAATTCAACGAAGCAAAGTTACGCCCAAGAAAAGATTTGGGTTGGGATGGTTTATCCCTGCATTGAAAGAACATAAAGCCGTACTGATCCAAGTACTTGTTGCTAGCTTTTTTGTACAACTATTCGGTTTACTGAATCCTCTGCTAATTCAGCAGATAATAGATGCTGTCATTAGTCAGGGAAATGTAAGCAGTCTGAACGTACTTGGAACGCTATTAATCGGTATGAGTCTTGCGCAGGCAGTTCTATCATCACTAAGAACATATTTATTTGCCGATACAACAAATAGAATTGACATTTCCTTGGGTTCATCGATCATTGACCACTTGCTGAGACTTCCTTTGGGTTACTTTGCAAATAGGCCAGTGGGTGAGGTGAGCAGTAGAATTAATGAACTTCAGAAAATTAGGCAGTTCTTAACTGGAACAGCACTAACAGTAGTACTTGATGCAATATTCGCAATTATCTACATTGCAGTGATGCTTCTTTACTCAGTGAAACTAACAATATGGTCACTAGTTGTTGTTCCATTTTTTGTAGGTCTGACATTTGTATCAGCCCCAATCATAAGAAAACAACTTCGGGAACAGGCTGAAGCAAACGCTCGAGTACAAAGTCATTTGGTTGAAACTGTTGGCGGAATGGAAACCATTAAAGGTCAAAGTATGGAAATCCACAGTCGCTGGCGCTGGCAGCAACTTTACGGAGGTCAGATAACATCAGGCTTTAGAAACGTTGTAACAAGCACTGCGGCTGGATCAGCAAGTCAATTCCTTGAACAACTATCAGGATTAATTGTCCTGTGGATGGGGGCTTCATTAGTTTTGAATGGGGAAATGACCCTCGGGCAGTTAATCGCCTTCAGAATACTTGCTAGTTACGTAACAAGCCCATTACTGAGAATGGCGAATCTGTGGCAAAATTTTCAAGAGACTTCACTTTCACTAGAAAGACTTGCAGACATCGTTGATCACCCGCAAGAACTAGAAATCACGGGTGAGCAAAATCCGCCAATCCCACCAGTTCTTGGCTCCGTTGAGTATAAAGGTGTTAGCTTCAGATTCGGCGAAGAAGGTTCACTAAATCTGTCTAATATAAATTTCACCATCGAAAAGGGTTCTTTTGTTGGTGTTGTAGGAAGTAGTGGATCAGGCAAAAGTACAATGATGAAGATGTTAACAAGATTGTACGAGACTAACGAAGGGCAAATATTAATAGACGATAACGATATCAGTAAGGTAGATCTCTATTCACTGAGATCACAAATAGGAGTTGTACCTCAAGACAGTTTATTATTTGATGGATCTGTTATGTCAAACATTGCTCTAGCTAGACCTGATGCTTCGTTTGAGGAAGTTGTCTTATCAGCACAAATTGCGTGTGCCCATGAATTTATTCAATCGATGCCCGCGGGTTATAACAGTTCTGTAGGGGAAAGAGGGGCCGGAATGAGTGGTGGACAAAGACAAAGGATGGCAATAGCAAGGATGATATTGAGAAGGCCCAGATTATTAGTATTAGATGAAGCAACAAGTGCACTAGATGTCGATACTGAAAGAAGATTAACAGCCAATCTGATGGAACTTTACAAGGACAGTACAGTTTTCTTTATAACACATAGGCTGGCCTCACTTAAATCGGCAGATGTTATTCTTGTCATGGATCAAGGTGCTTTGGTAGAAGAAGGATCTCACGAAGAATTAATGGCGTTAGATGGCCGCTACGCGACACTTTTCCACCAACAGGAAGCGTAAATCATGACCACATCAGATTCCAAAAAACCTACCAGTCTTGCAGTTAGACCTCTAAATCCACAAGAGGTACAGCTAAGACCGGCGCCAGTTTGGAGCAGGGCATTAGCCTGGACAATCATAGGAACGGCTTCATTCGGATTTATATTTGCTATTTTTGCCAAGATAGACGAAGTCGTACTTGCAACCGGAGAACTTCAACCACTAGGTGCTGAAAGGCCAATAAAAGCACCATTCGCAGGTGTAGTAAAAGATATAGTAGTAAAAGAGGGAGAAAAAGTAAAGATTGGCGATACTCTATTGAGATTTGACGCAGAGGTCTCCCGTAAAAGAAAAGAAACCCTAGAAACACAAATAAGACTCGAAGACAAAAGGTTCGAGGAGGAATCCCGATCAGTGAAAGCTAGAAAACGAGGCGTAGTAGTACGGGTTAACGGATTAAAACGATCTTTAATAACTGAAGATGGCATTTTGCAAAACATTTTGCCATTGGCACAAATAGGTGCAATGCAACAGACTGAGCTACTAAGACAGAGAAATAGAGTAGAACAACTAGAATCAGAAGTAGGGCAGGCAGAAGCTGACTTAGAAGAAGTTGAAGCACAATTGATGAAACTAGAACAAGAGTCCTTACGTGAAGTATCGGAACTAGAAAGACAACTAGTTGAAGTAGAAGATACGATAAATAAGGAAAAACTTAGTGCTCCTGTAGGAGGTATCGTATACGGAATGATTCCATCAAGCCCAGGTTATGCAGCATCAGCAGGAGAAACACTTGTCAAAGTAGTGCCAGGAGGCGAAATTGAAGCTAAGATTTTCGTGACAAATAAAGATGTAGGGTTCTTAAAACCTGGAATGAAAGCACAAATAAGAATTGATGCCTTTCCATACACTCAATTTGGTTCTCTACCGGGGGGGCTGAAGTCCATTGGAACTCTTCCTGTAGAAGCAGATCAGCAAAATCCTATGCCGAGATTTCCGGCATACGTTAGAATCGATAAGGAATATCTAGAAAAAGATGGTGAAAAATACAATATCAGTGCGGGGCAAAGTGTGCAAGTTAATCTTGTCCTAAGAGATAAACGTGTCATATCCTTACTCACTGATGCAGTCCAAAAAGCTTTGGATTCACTAACTCGAATTAGGTCGACTAAGTAATCAAAATTTAAACTTAACATGATTTGACCTACAATGTCCTAAAATTAAAGAGAACTCAAATGTCCTGATCCTTACCTAAAAATGGATTTCAAAGCAAAGCTTGAAAAATTTGTAACATGGTTCCAAGCTCTTCCAGAGGAAGATCAAGACGAACTAATGAAGATGGTTTATTCTGAATACAAAGTAAGAGACGTCGTCAGGGCATTTTCATCGATGCCAACAGTACAAAGGCAATCAGTCTTTCAGCGTCTCGGGCTGCCTGACGAACTACTAACTAAAATTCCATCCCCAGGAAGCGCTGATACAGGTGATTTGGAAGTAGAATGGCAGGAGTGGGACGGAAAAAACAAGTAGTTGACTATTCAGTGATTCCATCATTCAGCTAACAGTGATTGCTTCAACTCCAGAAACTAAAACAAACGGATCAGGTAGGGAAGTTCCAGTCCCATCTGTAAGTTTAGGTCTTGGAAATGACCTCGATCCAAAATTTGGACGGTGGGTAATTGTTGGCAGTATTGTTGGCTTTTTAGTTTGGGCTGTTAACTTCCCCGAAGCAATGCCGGGACATGACCTTTTTCACCAACGTGGACCAACGCAAGTAGTTACTCTTATAATGGGCGGAATGCTTAGTTGGTTTTTGATTGGAAAGCTACGTATTTTACAGTCAGCACAAAAGGCATACTTATCTTTTGACTTAGAAATTCCAAACTTAGTAAGACATGGAGATCTAGAAGCAATTAAGCTGAAGTCGGAGCAATCAAAATCGCTTGTTGGTAAACGATTACTGCATTTGTTGGACATTTGGGAATCTACAGGCTCAGCATTTCAATTAGAAAGAGCCGCAGATGGAGATGTAGAACTGTACGAACTTTCAATGAGTAGTAGTTTCAGCTTCCCAAAGTTGCTTCTATGGGCTATCCCCCTTACAGGCTTTATCGGAACTGTTATAGGAATGTCTCAAGCTGTAGGTTCATTTGATGCAGTTTTAAGTAACGCAGACAACGTCGATGGTCTAAAAGATGGATTGGTTCAGGTCACAGGCGGGCTTGGAACGGCATTCGATACAACCTTCTTGGCACTTGTCGTATCAGTATTACTAGCTTTTCCTTTGACACTCTGTGAAAAAATAGAAGATAGATTACTTAGTCAAATTGATGGTGTCGTTCGAGATGCCGTGTTATCACTTAGTCCGCTGGGTAGTGGTGAAATCGCATCAATGTCTGGAGAAGGTCAAGGAGGAGGGGGAAACGGCGCACAGAGTATTGATAAACCAAGTCCGAAAGAAATTTTTGGAGATGATATCGCTGGGCTAATTAGTGATGCATTTGAAAAACATCTACCTGACCCATCAGTATTAGTAGAGCCTGCTCAAGCATATGCAGAAACATTGACAGATGCTACAATTGAAAAACTAACTCCACTTACAAATATTGTGAGAGATTCAGTTGAGGGCGTAAGTGAAGCTCGACTAAGTCTTCAAGAACAGACAGACGTAATTAGAAATGCTATGAATTTGTTGGCCGGCGAAATGAGTGATTTATTGGCTGAAAATAGAATTGGTGTTGATCAAAAAGCACAAATTAAATCCCTAATTGAACTAAAAGAATCTATTGAAACTCTTAACAGAAACCTAAGTAACGATCACAGCGGTTTTAAATTTACAAATATTTTTACTAAAATACTTAACAAATAATGGGAAGACGCAAGAAGAAAGATGATGTTGGAATGGATTTATTTTCTTTCCTAAATATCATGACTGCAACAATTGGAGTACAGACATTGACCCTTGTTATTTTTGCCTTGCAAATCAAACCAGGAGTCAAAGCAGTCAAACTATTGCCTGCTGGGGGAGAAGGGAAGGCGAAGAGTGGTAATTATATTGTATGCAATCAGAATGGTGAATTAGATATGCTTATAAAGAATCAAAGACTTACAATGAATGTCAACAATGAAAATATTGATGGTATTATCGAAGAATTAAGCTCTGATGATAAACCTCAGTACTTAGTGCTTGGGGTTAGACCAGAGGGTTATTCATGCTTCGAGAAATTACGTTCCAAAGCTGAGTTTAATAAACTAGAATATGGATACGAGCCTATCGAGAGTGACCTAGAAGTACAGTTTCCACAAAGCTAAACCAATGAACACAGAGCAAAGGCAAATTCTATTAAGAAGTAAAGGGAAGAAGTCACCATCAGAAATGGCAGATAATTCCGACGGCCTATTAGATCTGTTATGTAATGTTGTTGGAGTTCTTGTTCTGGTAAGCTCACTTGCTGGTGTTTTTGCTGCTACAAGTGCAATAAATATACAAGCGCCAATGAAATCGGAAACAAAGAAGCAGTTTTGGACACTGCAAGCATCGGAAGATGGCATATGGGACTTACAACCAGCAATTAATAGAATGGCTGAATTAGATCGTGAAAGAGCTAATGAAGTAAGACTATGTGAAAATCTTCTTTCACCAGAATTAGAAATATGTAATAATAACCTAGATGGCTGGCAAAAAAAGGAACAGATTAATGGTGTATTGATGGAGATAAATCACGAAAAAGGTCAACTAATGAGATTAAATGAACCTTCCGTTAACTCGGATGATGAAGAGTTGAATCAGTGGTTAGATAATCTTATGAATAAGCTCAAAACAGAGGATAAGGCTGTTTTTATTATACTAGAATCAACAGGTTTTAAGATGTATAGAGAGATTAAAAAAGCTGCACGTAAAAACAAAATCGCTATCGGATGGGAACCTTGGTACAAAGGTGATCCAATCAATTTTTGGGGAAATTCAGGAAGAAATATGTCGATACAATGAATTACTTCAAAAAAATATTAGCAATAATACTATTGTCATTTTACGCACTTTCTGGAGGTACTAATTCCAGGGCCGAAGAAAATTTCATACTGGCACAAGATTTGGATAATTTACGACTATCTCTTCTAAAAGCCGGATTTATAGTAAAAATTGAAAAACCACCAATACAGGGTACCTATGGTTTAGTTAATCTAAAAAAGAAAATAATATGGATTGCACCAATTACACAAGAAATGGGAATCTTTAGGACAACGTTTTTACATGAAGCCGTACACGCAGCACAGTCATGTAAAACAGGTGAATTTCAGCCAATTGGATGGAAACTAGAAGTCGATAAAGCTGTAGAGATATATATTAATTCTGTGTTGTACAGGCAATATTCAACCGAAAAGTTCGATATAGAAAGAGAAGCCTTTTTGATGCAGGGTCAAAATGACGCAGTTAAAAAAATTAGCTCAGCATTAGAAAAGGATTGCTAATTAGCCGATAGTCACAGTTAATTAGATAAAGTACGAGAAACCTAGATTATGAAAGCTTTTTGACAAAGATATGTATTGCGGGGGTCCAACTATCGATGACAAAGTCAAAGACCGTCAGAATAAATAAGCTCGTTGTAAATAAAAAAGGATCAGATAAATTCTATAAAGTCTAAAAAATATGCAGACAGTTAATAAGTTTAAAGAAAATGAGTTGTTCGATCGGAAAGAACACCGAGGAGGAAAAATAATCTAAAATAAGGAACCTAACAAAACAGCAATCTAAGATATCTTCTAGTGAAATCAGTCCTTCCAAGACAAAGCAACACTTAGTTCAACCAGGCTTGCCATAGAGGCTTGCTCCGACATCAAAGACTTAGAAAATTCACCTTGACGAGTAGCTAATAGGTCTTGAACAGGATTGGATTCCGGAGGAGTAGAGCTTGGACGATCAAGCCATTGTTGTAGACGTTTAACATCCTCCTGTGAACAAGATTTGAGTTTCTGTTCAATAGAAGAAGTCTGAAGAACCTGGGATTCATTAGCAAGCTTATTTGCAAGCGAAGCCTGATTACGCAGCCGTGGACCAATTAACATAAGATCAAAGGACTCATTTGAAATCTTGTTAATCAATTGGTTAAAGTTAAAATCTACCTGTGCTTGGTTACCGGCTTGAGTAACGCTCATGCCAGATGGCAAATCCTGCTGAGCGATAATATCAATAGATTGGGGTGTAACCTTAGCTGCGATGAGTCGTTGAGTACCATCAGGCAACTTCATGACAAAAACAGTACCAACACTCCGAACCCCGATAGAAGATGTGCCGCGTCCAGTAAGGCGACTGAACAAAGAACCAAAGGTACGTTTTATAGGCTTAACAGCCTGAGGGGCATAAATGGCGTAAAGAATACCACCACCAAGGGTAAGTGCATCCAAGAGATTAGTACCCATAACAGAACCCTCACTAAGGTTCTTTAGGAGCCGAGAGGAAGATTTTGAATCCTCATCAACGCTGGCTGATTCAACAATAGGCTGCAACATAAGACCACGCTTGCGTTGGGTAGTTGGACTTTGGTCCTCACCCAGCGCAGCGTCGCCACCAGTACCCGAACCCTGTCCTGGTGCACCTTGACCACGCTGTTCTTCAAAGTCAGCATCACCATCACCATCTCCCTCAGGGAATTGGGTGGCTTGTTCATTCATGGATACACCAGCACCTGAGCCAGTCTTGTCGGAACTCCCAGCACCATCACCATCACCATTCCCATCACCAATGCCTGGTGGATCCTCACCAATCATGAGAGCAACAAGATTATCAACTCCGGAAGTAAGTTCTTTAATAAAAGGATTAGGAGATGGAGGCTGCCTGTATCTTCCTGAAGAGGTAGTTTCGCTGACTAATGCTGCTGTGTCATCAGGTAATGCAACTTGATCAGGTTGAAGAATTACGGCGTCATTATCAACAGCCTTTTGATTAGGTTCCAGAATCTCAAACTCTTCAGGGAGCAACTCAATGCCATCAATAGGATCAGGGAAAGCATTAATATCAACAGCTATTTGATCATCTAATAAAACAACATCATCAATATCTACAGCCTTTTGTGTAGGATCTAGAATTTGTGCGTCTTCTGGCACAAGATCATCAACATTGACAGCCACCTCATTATCCAATAGAACAACATCATCAATATCAACAGCCTTTTGGTCGGGCCCAAGAATAACTGCGTCTGCATCAACAAGACGCAAATTAGTAAGATCTACATCATCAACATCGTCGCTTACCAAAAGATCACGAGAAACTGCGATCTGGTCTTCCCCTAGAACAATTGCTTCAGCATCTACAGCCTTTTGAGTATTATCAAGGACAACCGCATTAATGTCTACAGCCTTTTGATTGCCTTCAAGAATAACTGCATCAAGATCAACGGCTTTTTCATTAGCCGTAAGGATAACTGCGTTTTCATCAACAGCTTTTTCGTTTTCCTTAAGCAGAACAGCATCACTATCTACGGCAATTTCGTTAGGTTGTAAAATTACAGCATCCTTAGATACACCCTTCTGGTTAAAGCGAATAACCTTACCTTCCTCAAAAGGAGTACTGTATAAGTTATCAGTGGTGAAGTTTGAGGTAAAGAAAGAGGAGCCCGATTGAGCGGCTGTTGCAAAGGGGTCAACAACACGGCCAAGCTTCGGATCCTTGTCACCAAAAGTGTTGTCCGTAAAATTGAGCTCGACGCCAACAATACGTCTAAAGGCCACGTCCTCAGGAATAATATGATCACCTTTATTAAAACCACTAGCAACACGATTAATTTGATCCTCTGTGGGCACAACCCAAGAATTAGCAGCGACTAATTCCGTAATACCATCAGAATCAAGCTTGGCCTCGGAATAATAATCAGCATAAATGTATCGACCTCCATCTCTCCATTCAGTGGCGGGATCGTAGTCAAGGTCTCGAGTAAAATCGTAGTTTCCAGCCTTAGTAATAAGATTACCTTCTAAGTCTATTAGAGGCCCATCCGCTGTACGATCTATACCGAACTTATCAGTAATCGTAGTACCCCACGTGAAGGTGCGCTCTCCAACATCTGCATCATTCTCAACTATTATAGCGCCATAATTAAGAAGATCGGCCTCAGAAACATACTTCAAAACCGTGTCATACTCATCATAGTTCATACCCATAAGATTGGGAGAAGACCCTTGGGTTGTAGTAAATGTGTAAGAACCATCGTTAGCACGTGTAAGAGTCTCAGAAGTGTAATTGACAACATAAGTGGTTTGAATACCGTCATCGATAGTACCGAATGAATCTACATAAGCAGATTTATCATTTACATCTTGATTACCACCTGGATCAAGAGCTATATCGATAGTGAACTTATAGGGATTTGGATTATCAGTACGGTAAGAGAACGAGGAACCTTCCTTCGTGTAAGTGCCATCCATAGGTCCAATATAAGCCTCACTATCAGGGCTGATAGCGGAATAGATGGAAGTATCAACACGATTTATAGTAGAACCATCTGTTGAGATTGTAGTAGGGGTAAATTTAAATGCATTTAGCAAAATGAGAGCTTCATCCTCACGACTAATACCTTTGGTATTAGAAGATGCCAGCTTAGCCTCTTGTTGAGCACTAAGATTATTAGGATCAGCTGGATCAGCAAGAGCAGTCCATTCAGCATAAGTAAGCCCAACTGAGGCAGCATTCAAATAGTCGGATTGAACCTTCTCCTTATTCGAAAGTTGATCTGTGGCTTGCCACTCCTCTAAGGTAAGACCAGAATAATCAGCTTTTAACTGATCTTGCATCTCCTTAGCACGATCATAGAAAACTTTGTTGGTATCATACGGGCGAGACGTTGATAACGCTGAAAGTGAAGATGAAAGCTCAAGTAAATTACTAGATTCACTCTTGATGGCCAAAGCTTCATCGTTTGTAGGATTATTAGCACTACTAATCTCCATGGCACCAATTAGGAGACTATTCATAGCAGTAGAAACTGCATCGCTTGTTTGGGCAGCAGCTAAGGCACGCTCCTGGATTTCAGCTAGAGCGAAAGACTTAGCCGCATCAGCAGTGAAGGAAACATCCTCAAGGAACTCTTTTGAAATTCCACCAGTAGCAGCGTCTTGAGCAGTTGCAAGCTGACCGGATGAATCGCGGATATCTCCGAATGTGTAAGTTGCAAAATCTTCACTTCCGAATGTGCCAATAGCGCTTGCAAGTTCTGTCTTGCTTGCACCTGAAGCCAAAGTGCTGAGCTCAGTTAATCTTGCAAGCTCTTCAGCTGTAAAGTCTGCAGTAGCAGCTTGAGCAGCTTGAGTTGCAGCATCACCGCTGCCAAAAAGATCTGCTACCTGGCCCTTGGCAACTTCCGCCTGTCCTTGAAGCTTTTCAAGAATTAAGTCGGATGTACGAGTCTTACTTGCAATACTTGCTGCGGAGTCACCGCTAATGGCAAGCAACTCATCCACAGCGGTACCTCTTGCTGATACATCCTGCGACGCAATTACAGAGAAGGCGCGTATGTATAATTCCTTTAAGGAAGTATCAGCTACATTGAACAAAGGTCCAGTGCTAAAAGTAAGATCATTAAATATCGTTTGCATATTATCATTGCCAAAAACAGTTGTAATTGACGACTGATCATCTGTGTCAGTGATACTAAGCGCTGTAGAAAGCTGACCTTGAAGATAAGAATCGGTCAAATTAAATGCACCAGCAGCGAATTCAGTCTTCAAGCCATTTAGTAGGGTGGCAAAAGACGTTGCATCAGCATCACTAAGAGCAGTGAGATCAGTCGTACTAGAGTCAACAGTAGACGTGTAGCTTAAAAAGCCAATCTCCCAGGCAAAATCGACATCAGAAAGTGTAGAGAGCTTGTAGTCAGAGCTGTCATTAGGGGTAGTGTCACGTGATTCCTGGATAGACCGGACTACTTGAAGTGCTTGATCACGAGAGAGACCAGATGAGGTTATGACAGGGTCGAAAATATTAAAACGGTCGGTTCCAATTTCAGCTTCAAAGGAGCGAGTAAATTGTGCATCCTTAATAGAGTCGTCGAGGGACTTAGGTGCACCAGTAACATTTATAGAGAAAAGACCAGGAATATCGGATGTAAGATCTCCATCACTAACATTAAACTCAAGCTGCGATAATCTACCAACTGCATCTGGAAAAGCAGCAAAATAAACACTACCAGATTCAATTTCGTCACGTGTGATCGTGACGACATTAATGGCATTAGAATCAGGTGAAACAACAGCACGGTCAGTCAAGCTAACACTATTTTCAATATCAAATCCGCCTGATCCAAGCATTAAAGTACCTACATCCGCATCGGGAATTTGAATTGAAACAGAGCTAATCGGCGTAGACTCAATATCTGAATAACCAAAATCACTTAGTGAGAAGAAACGTTCAAAACCCGCAGAAACATTAGCTTCAACCTTTGTCAACGGTCTGATGTTGTTAATAGTTTTAGAGTCATCAGCTAGATTATCACTTTGTAGAGACAAGATAACAGAAGTAGTCACGGCCGCTGGAACTGAAACATTATATAAACCATCAACGAGTTCAACTGTAACGCCAACATCACCGCCAACAGAGGTGTCAATAGTGACAACGGGGTTAGTAGGAGTTGTTGCACCAAACAGATCTGTCTGGCTAAACAGGTATGTCCTTATAGCGTAGTCATCATCTGCATCAACATCTCGAGGAAGAGTAATGGTGGGAGCATCATTGACCGGATTAATTGTGATAAATTTGGCGGCGTCAATTATATTGCCTGTACCATCAGAAATTTGGAAATCTATCTGAGTAGAACCGGAGAAATTAGAAGTAGGGACAAATGTAAAATCGTCAAACGTAGCAGTGCGAGTAGTGCCATCAGATGTGATCTTGATTGCAAATTGCTTCGAAGCAGGTAAACTATTGGTGTCAAGATAATCATACGAACCAGATATTTGGATTGCTTCTCCTTGTGCTAATCCATCATAATCAGCATTAGTCGGATCAAAAGATAACGCTCCGTCAGCCTGGATAGTCAAGCCTGATATAGCTGTTGGATTCGATGAAACCCCAGCACCGTCAACCAAAGTGATAGAAGTAGTATCTAAGCTATATGTAGTTCCTCCACCTTGTAAAGAACCACTCAAAATATTTTGCGCAGAAGTAATTTCAGAGTAAGAGACTATACCGTTGGGACTGGAGATAGAATCAAGAGGTATAGTTAAGGTATCACCATCGGAATCTTCGTAGAATTCTAATAGTTGCTCTCGAGTAAATAAAAGGTTAGTATCTTCATCAATTACAGCTAGTAGTAGACCTGTATCAGAAAGTTTTCCGAGCTGTGGGGCATCAGCTGTAGCATTGACAGTAATTGTATTAGAT
>QCSJ01000031.1 GCA_003211535.1 Synechococcus sp. AG-670-A05
CTTAAACTGCAGAGACCGATCGATCCTTGGGCAAAGTCAGAAAAGTTGTATCCGATGCTCACGCGAGGAAAAGCTGATCACCTGACTCGTCGGCTTGATGGCTATTTTTGTGGGTGTTGCAGTCTGGTGGAGCGATGCACCCCAGAGGCTCGCCAGCACCTTGCAGACCCCCTGAGGGCAATCATCGGAAGGCATGCCATGCCTCTCCCGTTATTGAATCCTGGCGTTTCAAGGCAGTCTGAGCGTTACGCCAGCCTTTCAACATGACGCAGCTGGTTTGATGGCAGAAAAGTAGCAGCCGTTGCCGACAGCGTCGATCGTATGTCCCTGTGAATTGGCAAAAATGCGACTTCTAAATTCTATGACGTCTCCCTTTCGCTGATTCCAATGTTGTGGGTTGTCATCCAGACGACAACCAGCGTTAAGGCTTCTTCATGCTCTATCTAAGTATTCCTTCCTGGGAGTATTTTCCTAAGCATTTTATTCTCCGCAATGTTTTTGTTGACCTAACTTGAAAGCTGTTTGTAAAGGAGTCGCACTCGCAAGAATCAGATGTACTTACTCAGGCAGGAACTCAACATCAATCCATCGGTGAACGATGGCAGGCCCTCGATGGGTATTTCGTCTGCATCAGCGCTTGCAACATTCACGATCAGACCTGTTTCACCACTTGTCTGACGATCAATTTGCAGATCGATGACGGCTCGGATCTGTCGATCGCATCCTGAGCCGTCGTCTACGTTTCACGCCCATTCGCTGAGGCGGGTGATGGCTCTTGATCAATTGAATGGCTTCCTGCTGCGTCTGCAGGACGACGAAGCTCTGAAACAGTCGGTCATAGCGGCATCCACAGCAGATGATTTAGCCAAGATCGCGGCCGGAATGGATTACTCCTTCAGCGGGGAAGTATTGCTGCGGTTCTCCGGTAAAAAGGTGAATCGGGTGACGGTGTTCAAGCAGGTGACGCCTGGGGAATACAACTCATTCCGGCAGAGATTTCTAGCCTACGCATCCCATACAGCAGTACCAGGTCATGCGGGCGATTTTCAACGGCACGGTGCTGGCTGATAGTGACGACATCGTGATAGTGGACGGCAACCCCTATTTCCCACGCTCTTCGAGGTTGGATATTTCTTTTCGGGAATCTAGTCACACCACGGTCTGCGGCTGGAAGGGCAAGGCTCGTTGCTGGGATGTGGTGGTCGGCGATCAGTGGTCAGCAACGCCGTGTGGGCTTACGACACCCCCAAGCCGGACGCCGTCGATTCGCTAGCGCTTTGCCTTCTACCGCGGCAAGGGAATGGAGCTGCAGCGACGATCCCCTTCGGTGAGCCGGAGCCCTCGGATGCTCTTTTGAAAAAATCGGTGTCGTCTGATTGGCTGCGCTTTTGGCTCAACACCAGATAGTAAGTCCTAGCGAAGGAGCAGCCCATCCAGGATGCGCAGGCTTTGCGCGGTGAGTTTGCCCTCGATTGAGGTGTCAGCCGAATCCACTGGTACGGCGGGATGGCTTTTCGGTTTGAAGCACCTCAATCACCCGGGGCTTTATCCGGCTTGCGTACCAGAGGTCTGTGGCCTCGGCGTAGCTGCCGGTGTCCTTGAAGGAACCATCCCGGAACTGCACCCTGTAACGGTGCCGGTCGTAGGGCCGCGGGTCCGTGCCCTCGAAGCTCTTCATCGGCAGCGCAGCGTTCGGCGACAGTCCAGCGAATTGATGATGACAGCTTCACGACGTCGTGATGGCCTTGGCTTTTCAGTTGATGGCATTCATATCAATTGTCGTTGTCGGATGGCAGATCTCCTGGTGCATGGTGTGAACGACAAGCTGGTGCAGACCTTGAAAAAGCGTGCCGGGGCCAACGGCTGCAGCGCGGAAGCCGAGCATTGGGCGATTCTTGCGGCTCCTTTAATGAAGCCTCCCCGCCGGAAGCTGGCTGAGCTTCTTGCGTCAATACCCGATAAGGGTCTCGACTGAGACTTTGAGCGACGAGGCGTCACTGAGATGGCCGCTGATTTTTTTGACTGGTACCAATGTCATCAGCGAAGCCCGCAAGGGTCGACGTGCTGATCAAGTTGTTATGGGCCTCTGGGCAGAAGCCGCCCGCGATGACCTGCCTCTTGTTCTGTCAGCGGTCACCATCGGTGAGTTGCGACGCGGTTTTCATCTGATTCGACATTGGGGCGATTAAGCGCAAGCAGCATTGCTGGAGATCTTGCTTGGAGAGGTGTTGCAGAACTTTGGGCATAGGATTCTCGCTCTAGATGATGAAGCAGCACAGGTATAAAATATTGTGTAGGTACTCCACCCTCACAAAGCGATCGATAAGCAGATTGCTGCTGTTGAGCTGTTACATACTCTGAAGGTGGTGAGGCGCAATACTGATGATTTCGCCGACACAGGGTCAGCCTTCTGTACCCGTTTTCGTTGGTTTGACGCGTCGGGGATCTGGTCAGTCCGCTGATAGCGCCATGCCCTCCCGGCGTGGGTCTGCCGCTCCATGCCAGCGGTCATTGATCCGTTGCAGCAGAGCCGTGCCGCTGCCCAGGCGTTGGCGGCGCAGCGGTTGATCACCGGACGTGAGCTGGTTGAAGCCAACGGGCCAGGGGAGGGGTGGTTCCTGTTCCAGCACCAAACCTTCGCGGCGTGCTGACAGATGCGGCAGGCCCACGGCTCTTGCCGGTGGCTCCCGCCAGACCAGGGACGCCAACAGGACACGACTGAGGATGTGGGGAATACTGCGTCCACCGGGGCTGCCGACCGCGAGTAACGGTTGCCCCTTCTCGAACACTATCAGGGGCGCCATGGACGACACAGGCCGACGACCGGGCCGGCGGCGGTTGGCCACCGGCTGACCGTTGATGCTGGGGCGAAAGGCGAAGTCGGTGAGCTGATTGTTCAGCACCATTCCCGCCAGCAGATGGCGGCTGCCGAATACGGTTTCCACAGAGCTGGTGTAACTGGCGATATTGCCATGGGCATCGACGATGACCAGGTGGGTGGTGCCCTGTTCGCGGCTTTGATCTGGCAGTGCATATGGGTAGGCCGCCAGGCCCGGGGGCAGCCCCGGTGCCGGGAGAGCTGTGGGGGAGGACTGCAGGGCTGCGGCACGGGCCTTGATGTAGGCCGGATCCAGCAGGGGGCCTGTCGGGATTGCGCCATCAACTGGGTCGTGCACCCAGTAGAGGCGATCGGCATCGGCCCAGGCCTGGGCTCGCGCCAGCTGCCGCCAGGTGTCTGGATCGGTTGGGCCGCTCAATGCCCAGCTCTGGTTCAGCAGTGCCAGGGTCTGCAGCACCGCCAGCCCGCCGCTGCTTGGCGGGGGAACCGTACAAAGTCGGTAGCTGAGCAGCGTGTGGCACAGCGGTGTACGCCTCACCACGGTGTATTCCGCTAGATCGGCAGGGCTCCAGCCCCGGAAGCCAGGCTGTGCAGCCTGCAAGGCATCAATCCCAGCAAGGATCTGCTGGGCCAGGGCTCCTTTGTAGAAGGAGGGTCCGCCGTCTCTGGCCAGTAGCTCCAGGGTGCGGGCCAGGGCCGGGTTGCGGAACAGCTGGTCGGCTGGCGGGGGTTGACCGCCGGGGAGATACTGCGCTTGAAACGCAGGGCTGTGCCAAATCCCGATGCGCTGGGCGATGGTGATGGAGCGACGCAGGCGCGGGCTGGGGCGGAACCCATCACGGGCGAGGCGGATGGCC
The DNA here is from genome assembly GCA_003211535.1 of Synechococcus sp. AG-670-A05. Lineage (GTDB taxonomy): Bacteria > Cyanobacteriota > Cyanobacteriia > PCC-6307 > Cyanobiaceae > Parasynechococcus. The sequence continues at coordinate 3,697 of QCSJ01000031.1, forward strand.
GGTTGCAGGGTGGTGGCCCAGGGCAGGCGGCCGTGCTGCTGATGGGCGTCCCAGAGGAGAGCCACGGTGCCGGGCACACCGATGGACTCGAGGCGACTGGTGGCCTCCTTCCAGGGCAGCGGTTCCCCGGTGGGACGCAGCAGATCGTCCGGACGGCTGTTCAGTGGCGCGACCTCACGGCCATCGAGCACCTCCAGCCGCCGCTGACCGGCATCCCAATGCAGCAGAAAACTTCCACCGGCCAGTCCGGAACTCTGCGGTTCCACTACGGACAGAACCGCTTGAGCGCTCACCAGCGCATCCACTGCAGAACCGCCAGTTTTTAACGTAGCCACGGCGGCCTGGCTGGCGCGGGGATTGGCGGTGACGACCACAGCCTGGCCTGCGGCTGTGGAGATGACAGCCCTGCCGGGATCGGCGGATTCCGGATCGTCGCGGCTCACAGATGCAGCGCCCACGCTGTTGCTTCCGATGCAGAGGCCGAGGATCAGCAGCAGGGCAGGAAGCATCGGATCAGCAGCGTCGAAACAGAGATCTACCCTGCTTAGCTTGTCGGCCTCGACGAAGGGCAGGTTCCAAGGATGGCGGTGCTGGAGCAATCGGTCGCCGGTTCGTCCCATGTGGAGGTGGTGGGTTCCGGCTGGGGCGGTTGGGGTGCGGCCAAGATTTTCTGTTAAGCCCGCGTACGCGTCACCCTGGTGGACGGATTGGCGGATCCCACCGGCAGCACGCCGCTGACAACCACCAGCGGCAAACCGTTTGAAGCCGGTACCCGGGGCTTCTGTCGGGACTACCCCAACATCATGCGCTCACCGATGAGCTCGGCTTCAGCGATGTGTTCACGGCACTCACCAGCAGTGCCTTCTGGTCGCCCCAGGGGTTGGAGGCCACAGCTCCGATGTTCGCCGATGGCCCCCACTTGCCCAGTCCCCTGGGGCAGGCCTTTGCCACCATCAACAACTTCAAGCGCCTGCAGGTAGCCGATCGACTAAGTATCGCCGGACTGCTGGTGGCGATGCTCGATCTGAACCGCAGCCCGGAGGTGTACGAGCGCTACGACGCCCTCGATACCCTCATCATGTTCCGCCGGCTGCGGATCAGCGAGCGGATAATCAATGAGTTTCTGCGGCCGATACTGTTGGTGGAATTGTTCAAGTCAGCGGAGGAGCTGTCGGCGGCGGTGACGATCTAGTTGCTCTACTGATATGCCCTGGCGCATCAAGATTCCTTTGATTTGCGCTGGATCCGCTCAAAGACCGTTGCCGAGCGAATCATCGCGCCGCTGAGCCGAATCCTTCAGGGTCGCTAACCGTTGCAGGTGTTTGGGGATATTCTGACAACGAGAATCAACCTGGCTGTCGACGGTGAGAGTCTGTACTCACTGGAGACATAGTTTGAGCACCGGCCGCAACGCTGTGCTGGAGTTCGCGGATGCGGTGGTTCTGGCGGTGGGAGCCAGGGGAATGAAGGCGCTGATGACGCAGTCACCAGACTTCTCTGAAGCGGCCCGTAACTGCTCCCTGCCGGAGAGCTCGGCGCGATCGATGTGGTGTCGGTGCGGTTGTGGCTGGATCGCTCCATTGCCGTTACTGATCCCGCCAACGTCTTCTCCCGTTTCGCGGCGTTGAAGGGGGCCGGCGCCACCTTCTTCATGCTCGATCAGCTAAGGCCGAAACGCAGAGTGAGCTGTGGGGCGGCGAAACTCCCCAGGGATAGGTGATCGCCAGCGACTTCTACAACGCCAGTGCCACCGCACAGCAGAGCGATAAGCAGATCGGTGATTACCTGATGCAGCAGTTGCTGCCCCAGGTTCAGCCCGTCTTCCGGGATGCGCAGGGGGTGGATCAAGAGTTGCGGCGTTATCCGGAGTCAGTGTGGTTGTTCTCACCTGGCAGCTTGCAGCAGCGTCCGCCGATGGAGACGTCGCTGGCAACGGAGGTGTGCGCCGGCGACTGGGCGCGGATGGGGGAACGTGAGTTCGACGCCGAGGGCCTCTGGCCATGGCTCCGCGGAATGCCCTTCATTGATCTACCGCTAAGGTTTACTCAGCTGGGTTGCAGGGGTGATGCAGATATTCGAAGGGGTAACGCTTGTGCTGGTTGACCTGGCGTTGCTGGTTTATCTGATTGAGAAGGTATCCGGATTTGTACGCGAACGCCGCAAGATCTCGCGTCTCGTTAATCATCATCCAGAGATGCTGGGTGTGAATCCTGATGAAGATGGTCTGTTTGTGTTTGAAAGTGATGATCGTCTGAAGGATTTTGTTCTACAGAACAATGAGCCTGGAACGGATGAGCCTTTTTACGTACAGGATGAGGATCTGGATGAAGACTGAATTGGAATCAATTCTGTGTTGATTAGAGGGAAGGAGATGGAGGAATGGACTGATGAATTCATCTGCCATGCGCAGCAGGGGTTGGTAGCGATGGTGAAGGATTGGCAATACGATTTCGGTCCCTCTGATGTGGAGTCTGCTGCCATGCACATTTGGAGCGTGCTGCGGCTGCAATCAGATTCTCCCCAATGAGTTGCCAGCGTTTCAGAGGCTTATATCTATAGAACACTGGCCTTTCACTCTGCTTTTCGTTCGTGACTTACATGCCGCAGACCCAAGATCAGATGGTGACCTGCGCACCATCGCTGAGGGTGGTGTCTACTTTCCTGAAGATATTCGTCGACTCGGTGCCGATCAGTCGCCGAAACGTATCTGTCGCCCCTGATCGAAGAACTCACCGAGCGGGAGCTAGAGGTGGTGGCGGGGGTGGCCCGTGGTCTCACCAACCAGGGCATCGTCACCTGCCTCGGCACTTCGGTGGAGACTGTGAAAATCAATGTGATTAATGCCAAAAATAAGCTCGGTGCCCGAGATCGCCCCCAGATGGCCGGGATGGTATTGCTCTATAGCCTGATCGATCCTCTCGATGCTTGAGGCAAACGTTGCAGGCACTGAGTAGATGTTCTTGTCTTGGCGCGTTGGGGTAGTCGATCAGTCATACGCGAGGCATAGTGAATCGGTTGCAGGTGGATGATCCTGCGAGATGCCAATCCCATGAAGCTAGAACTCGCCCACGCCTATCCCATCGGTACGATGATTATGGAAGGTAAGCATCAACCTTTCTATGCTCTAGCCTGCCCGTTGATACCAGTCATCATAAAGTGTCGTCGTCGTTGAGTTCTGAAAGGCTGAACCCAGGGTGACAAACCGCGCCTGAATCGCCTAGCACTCATGAAGGTGCAACAGGTTTGAAATGGTCGGTACCCCCTTGGCTGGCAAGCCGACCGAAGATACCCTGATCGATGCTCTCCGGGGCTGTCAGCACGCGCGGCAACTCAAAGAGCTCGAACAACGGCTGGCGCAGCTAGAGGATGCACCGCCTCTGTTTGATTGGATCTGCGAGCTGTTGGTGAATCGTCGTCTCTCCAGAGGGCTGGCGGCCAAGCTGCTGCTGCAGTTGCATCACCCCTGAAGGTTCAACGTTTTCGATAGCTCTCCAGTTCACCAGGACAGACGGTGGTTATGTATCCGGTGAGTTGGGCTGTGATCCTGTTGCGTTCCGATGCAGTTGGGTTAATGGGAATTTCGTCGTAGCGCATGGATGTCTGGCTTTCAAATAACTGGCGAACCTTCTCCTCTGGCAATGAATAGAGCCGATCGGTGCCAATTTCACAAATGTTTTCACCGGTCCAGCGCGCAATCACCGACTGTTGCTCCCTTGTGGTGGTGTTGGCCTGAGCAACCCCCTGGAGGAGTGAACACAGCAGCAGAAGTGACAGATGAAAACGATTCATGGTTTTGGCACTGTGATTGTGTATCCGATCAGACAGTGAAGGGATTAAGGGTTGGTTAAGGCAGCTCGGGGTTGAACGGGAAGTTGGCTTCTTTCTGCGGCCGTCCTCTCACACCAGCGGTTGCCTCCCCTTTATCTCCCCGATTCACATTGGTTCAGTCGCTGCGCTGGCAGTGATCACCATCGCATTGCAGGCCGCACTGGGGTTGTTTGTTGCCGTATTGCCAGGGCCGGCGCATCGCCCAGTATTCATCCACCAGCCCCAGCAGATAGGTGCCGAGCCGTTGCAGCAAAGAGGTGTGCTTCATGGCTTCACACTGCCAACAGCTCAGCGTCGCGGCAACAACAGCGCCTGGCCCTGGGCATGACGCCGAATGGCAGCCTGCAGGTTGGGGCAGCTGAGGCATTCACAGGTTTGATCGTCGTGGATGGAGCTGTGCACTTTGATTGGGTTGGCTGGCTTGTGATCGGACACAGCATGGATGCGTGCTGCCCGAGTTATCTCAATCCTTCTTCTGGATGGCTCGTCAGTTGTCTGGGGTGTTTACCGCTTGTGATGCTGTTTGAAATCTGGAGTTCACGACCAGTGAGCACATCCTTGATACATCGGCTGCTTCTGGGTTTCGGGCCAGTGCATCTTTCACGCAACCGCAGTAGTCATCTCCCATGCCCTTCGGTGGCAGTGCCCGGGCCTGATCGATGTATGACTCCTGGAAATAACTTCTGCATTCCTTGCTGGTGGTTTCCGTCCACTGGAAGCTTGTCTCGGCTAGCACCGCTGCCGGCAGAAGCATCAGAGCCACACCCCACATCATCTTTTTCATGCCACATCTAGAGAGGATCAACCGTAGATGGCTGAGCTGGCAATGGTCGTTGATGTTGCAGTGGCACAGGTCCGCCGGGATGGGTTAGCCCCGTAAAAGATCAGGCGTGCCATGACTGCGTCCACCCAGCATTCCAACCAGCTGCTTGAAGAGTTGGTGGCCGAGGAGATTGACAATCAGATCAATCAGATCGCTGAGGAACTGCAGCGTGAGGGCTGGCCCATTGTCATGGTCAAGCGCTTCATGCATGTCGCTGTTGAGCGTCTGCCCGAATGAACACCTGGTTCTGAGTGAATCCACTCAGTTGTTCAAATCCGTGGCGTTTTTGACAAAACGGCTGTTCCTGATCTTTCAGGTTGAACACGGAATCACAGGGGGTAGAGATGAACCTTGTCACAGCGTTTGCTGCCGTCGGTCTGACGGCCGTGTCCTGGGATGGAACCCTGTCGCGGGCCGGGGCTCGATCGCTGCGCCATGCCCTGGATTACCGCGAACCCTTTTGCCGGATGAGCGATAACGAGATGGTGCTACTCATGGATGCGGTGCTGGCGTTGCGTCGGGAGCGCGGCAACAAAGCATTGATGCTTCAGGCCGCTGGGGCGCTATCCCCGGGTCAGGCGTTGACTGCCTATGCGATGGCCTCTGAATTAATGCGCTCGGATGGCCCCTATTCAGCTGAGGAACGCCGTCATCTGGATGTCCTGGCGTTGATGCTGTCGATTGCGCAACCGGAAGCTGAGCGGATCGATGCCGTGTTTGATGTGCTCCATGCTTCTTTGTTCCACCAAGAGAGCGTCGCGATGAAGGTCTGATCAGGCTTTGCTCTGGCGTACCCGCTTGAGCGCGAGGCCGGCTTCCATGGCGGTCACCCCTGCTAGCACCAGCAGGCCGATCAGCCCCACCAGTTGGTTCTGTGCTTCAGCAGCGGCATCAGCATCCTGGGCGAGCACGGCGCCGGACACGAACCAGGCAGTAGCCACAACCGAAGTGATCCAATAGGCCCCCCAGCGCCGCTGGTAGAGGTAGCCGGCCCCTAGGCCGGGCACCACATTGAGCAGCACCGCTACCCAACCGGCGGAAGCAGCTAGCACCTGATCGCGGCTGGGAGAAGTCATCAGATAGAACTTTGTCGGTTGTATCCTGTCGGATTTCATGGGTTGATGTCTGCTCACCGGCTATAGATGGCGACCGATTCGTCTAAAACCCGTTTGTGCGCCTGAAGCTTGTTCGCTGATGCGCTTCGTTCTTGCTCTGCTCCCCCTGGTGCTGGCTCCCTCCGCTGCCCTGGCCCAGAAAGAGACCCCCAAGACCCTCGGTTTTGAAAAGTGCCCGGCTGGCTACGTCAACACCCTCGGCACCGCCTGTGTGTCTCCCCTGTACTGAGAGATGGCTCCCACCAACGGCCAGGCTCGCAAGGCCAGTTGGATGAACATCGGCGCTTGCTGTTGCAAGAGGAAGAAGGGCCCCCTCGGCGTGCTTTGATCCATTGCCTCTGCCGGTCTGCGATGAAGTGGGAATACACCCAGCTCCGCTTTGTACCCCGCGGCAAGTCGTGGACCGGTGAGATCGATGAATTGTGGCTGGATGATCGTCAGATCATTTCCCGCAGTCACCCCCAGCGTGATGTGACCCTGGTGGGTTTGATGAATGAGCTGGGGGACCAGGGCTGGGAACTCACCACCTACGCTCAGCCTTTCACCGGTTATCACGGTGGTTGTTACACGTTTAAACGACAGAAGTGAGCCCTGGCGTTGCTGATTAAGGGCTGATCAGAGCTTCTGTCGCCACACCTTGAGATGCTCAAGAGCGATCACCAGGTCGCAGCAGTTCACACAGCGGTTGCCGTTGCAGGCGCGATAAAGCGGGCCATCCACGCCCTGGAACATGCGAACGGTGTCTCCGTCGCGGGTGGTCACCACTACAGCTGTTGTCATGGCACTATTCCGAAATCACAGTTGCGTGAAGTCAACGCCGTGGACTCATCATGGTGTCATTCATCATCGAGGGGATGCACCGCGATAGGGAATCTGTCTTCTGCGCTTCTCTTCACTCGAAGAACATATGTGGGATGGGTTCAATCCGGCAAATCAAAGATTGCGTTGGGTAAACATCAGCCCCATGGCTAGATCGAATGGGTCCATGACAAGGGGAAGGCCGCCCCTCCCGGATGGGAAGGACGGCTTACCTCGCTCGTTTGTGCATAGCAATCGACCTGATCAGTGATGCTTCAGGGAGTTGGAACCTCAAGCAAAGGGACTGAATTAATCGGTCGAAGCGTCTGGCTGTGGAGCGCCTGGGGCCATGGGGTCCAGGGGTGAAGGCTTGTGGACTCCTGGGCACCTGAAAGGCGGTGCGTTGGAGTGTCGATTGATGTGGCGTTCAGGGAATGCCTGCCAAAGGACAAGCCTTACGGATTGATGGAAACTGTTGGAGCAGGGGCCGTTCAGTCAGGCAGCTTCTCAGCTGTGCTCGGGTGGAGTGTCGGCCGTCACGGGCACCTCCGATCTCGATGAACACATTGTTGGTGCGGTGGAGCACATCCGGCAATCGGTGTTAAGGCGCATTGCCTCTGGAGCCGCCGCTGCCGATGTTGGAGGTTGCGTGCCTGGCGACAGCCCTTGGATCCACTGGTGATTGTTGCGCTGGGGCTGCTGGCCACCGTGATGGCGTCCTGCATGGGCCTGCTGATCCTGCAGCTCGGGCTACGGCGGGTGTTTGCAGTAGCGCCGCAGTTGCAGGCTTCCGTGGAGGAGCCCCTGCCCGATACCTCTCTCACGGTGGTGATTCCGGCTTACAACGAAGCGGGCAACATCGGCCCCTGTCTGGACAGTGTGCTCACGGCCCAGCCCCCCTGCGTGGACTGGCAGGTGTTGGTGGTGGACGACGAATCCAGCGACGCGACAGCGGAGCTGGCGGCGGCCTGTGCGGCCCGCCATCCGCAGTGTTCAGCACGGTTCAGCCTTCTGTCGGCCGGGCCGCGCCCGGCGTTGGAACGTTGGATGGGCAAGAACTGGGCCTGCACCAGGGCGATGGAGCAGGTACACAGCGACTGGGTGCTTTTCATCGATGCCGATGTGCAGCTGCAAGCCAATTCCCTGAGGCGCGCCCTTCGACAGGCAATGGCGGATCAGGCGGATCTGTTGAGCCTGGCACCGCGTCTCACCTGCGGTTGTCTCGCCGAATGGATGGTTCAACCGATCATGGCCAGCCTTCTGGGCCTAGGTTTTCCTATTCAGGCTGCTAATGATCCCGACTCCGAGGTGGCATTTGCGGCGGGGCCATTCATGTTATTTCGCCGCAGTATTTATGAACGGATCGGTGGGCACCGTGTTCTGGCGGCGGAGGTGGTGGAGGATCTGGCCCTAGCGCGCATGATCAAGACAGGCGGCTACCGCTTGCGTTACCTGCTGGGTCTCGATGCTTTCGACCTTCGCATGTACTCCGATCTGGCTTCGTTGTGGGAGGGGTGGACTAAAAATTGGTGTCTTGGACTGGATAGGGATCCCGCTAAGGCACTCGCCGCTGCCGGCGTGGTTGTGCTGATGTTCAGCCTCCCGTGGCTGTTGATTCCCGTTGCCATCGGGCTATGGCTGGCTCTTCCGACTGCTCAGGGGTGGTGTCTGGCCCTTCTGGCAGCAGCCATGGTGGCTGTTGTTCAGCAGTTAATATTGCGCCTCTGGAACCGACAGCGGTTTCAACTCCCAATCGATTATTGGTGGCTGATGGGAGTCGGGGGATTAATAGTGGGCGCCATCGGTCCAGTCTCTGTCTGGCGAACGTTCACCGGTCAGGGATGGACGTGGAAAGGACGCTCCCTGGGTTGACGCAGCAGATTGGGTGGGGGCCGTCAGGATTTTGGTTTGGCGCGATGATCGTCGGCGGCCTTGCGAGCATTCTGCGCCCTGCGCCGGAGAGCGGCATGGCGGAATGCCTTTTCCAGTTTGGTCAGCTTCGGCTGAATCTCCTGAATCGCAGCCTCAGCGCGTGCTTTGGCCGCGTTGATGAAGTCATCGGATTTGGTGCCACTTAATCCACCCATGACCTAGTTGCAGGTATAACTAGCGTTAACAATCAATCGTGTGAAAGGTTCCAAACAACAGGTCTTCTATTGAATTGATCCGATGTTCGGAACAACTCTCTTCCGTGTGGGAAAGACGGCTGTCTTTGCCTGTACGAGAATTGCAATACCGCTGCAAAGTGGAAGACCTGTCGGGCTTTATCTGAGCTGAGCCAGCCTAGGAGTCATGACCATGTCTCTCCAGCACGTCATCGCTCGCAGCAAAGCGCGAGGCCTGATCAATGGTTCGGCGACGCCGGATCTTGGCCAGGCCATGGCGGTGCATCGTCTGTTGGTGCTTGAGGGTGATGCCCTGCTTGCTGCAGCCCTGTTGAACTTTGCACGTTCCTTGCCGCCGTCGGCGGAGCCTGTGGGATGAACGGCTGTGTGCGATGGTAAGAACGACCGGTTTTAGGCTTGTTTTTTGACGATTTTCATTGGCAATCTCTCCTGGGACGCTGAGAGAGAAGACCTCATTCATCTGTTCAGCCAGTACGGCGAGGTCAGCAAGTGTTCGCTGCCTTTGGATCGGGAAACCGGCCGCAAGCGTGGCTTCGCCTTTGTCGACCTCGCCAGTGCTGCGGATGAAAAGTCCGCCATCGACGATTTGCAGGACGTTGAATGGATGGGTCGCGGCATCACCGTACGTCAGGCAGAACCCCGACGCTGATCACGTCCGGGTGTGACGTTCAACGTTCGCCGATCACCTCCTCCCAGCTGATCAGCTGGGAGGAAGCTTTGCTTTTTGTGGAATCAGGGAGCTCCTGTTTTACGGGAATGATCGAAGCCGGTTTGGATGCACGCTGTGCCAAGTGAGTCTTCATGGGATTGAAACCAGGGTTATCGCTCGCCTGCGTTATCAGGTTTGCTCAGTTTGCAGGTTGATTGAAACCTGCTTCACATTTTCACCATGACACATCGAGGACTGGTTCGACCGACAACTGTGACCTGAGTAAGGCAGCCACGGCGGATGGCTAGAGCATTTAGTTTTGTGAAGTGATCCACAGCGACGTCGTCAGCGCGCCATCTCTTCATGTCTACCCAGGTTCTGCTCACCGTTTTTGGTGGTTTGTCCGCTGCCACCCTGGTGATCTGGGTATGGCGGCTCGTAGGCACAGGTCAACCCCAGAACTGATAGCGATTCAGGAGCGATGTTTGCGGAAGAGTTCGCTGGCTTACTTGATCTTCATGGATTTCAAAACCATATCAACTGGATCGCGAGCGACACCAACCCGTAGGTCTTAAATATTTATCTCATCGTCATGAAGGCCGGTTGACTCCATTGGTGAGGTTGTGTCTACGCCCTTCGGTTTGGCATTCATCGGGACCCATCCATGCGCAGTTACGAAAGCAGAAAGCGCCGTAACGAGATCGTGATGAGTCTGTCTTTCGTTGCAGTTGCCGCAGGTGTCTTGACGGAATTCTCATTCCTTGCATCCCAGGCTTGACAAACCCGGTCCTGCGCAAAATTACAAAATTCGGGGATGTGATGTTCAGGAGTGTTCGCCTGAAAAGGGTCATTGCTCGGCCCCGTCATGTCTCCATTGTTTGATTAAGTTTTTGATTGCAACGGCGAGTAGACACTGAGGGCATCGAAGCCGTTGATGTTGATGCTGCTTGGCAACAGGGACTTGTAATTAATTTTGGCACCATCAAATGGATGGTGTATTTGGACGCGTGCGGTCTGCATCGAGCCAGCCCCCTGCAGCGAGGTCTTGATCTTGTCTCAAGATTGGAAGGGAGGGGATTGCCGTGGTGCTGCTGGCCATGGTCGGTTTGCCGAGTTCCCTTTTGTCTCTGCCAGGGTCGGAGCTCGGTTTGTTTCAACAGTTGAACCAGGAGCTGGGAGTGCTTTGTCAGGAGCCCCCAGCTAGGGCCATCAGGGTGTGTGATCTGCATGTACGCCTGGTGCATCGCTGAATTCATTCCATAGCCCAGGGGAGCAGAGGTTCAAGGGGTTTGATCCTCAGCCAGTTGCTCGCATCATTCAGGATGAGTTGGAGCAGGATCATTGTTCGCTCTACCCTCAACTGAATGGCTGAGGAACCCCGTCCCGACCACCTTGAACAGGATCTGCAGGCTGCCCGTGAGAGGGGGCGTTGGCTCAGTGATGAGGAGCAGGATGAGCAGGATCGACAGCAGCTGCAGGCACAACAGCAGATGGAGCAGCACCTCAGTCGCCGGCGTCGCCTCACGCTGCTCACGGCCGTTTGCGTCCTTTTGCCACCGCTGTGGCCATTGGCGTTCGGGCTCAGTTTCTATCTTCTCTTTCCCCAGACCGCTGCGCGCATTGGTCTTGTGGCCGGGATCGTTCTGCTGCTGGGGGGGCTGGCTCTGACGGGTGCGATCGCCCTGGTCACACTTGGCTTGCTGCAGTTGTTGTTCTGAGCCCCGACCCACCCCGCAGATTGTTACGTTGTGTGTAATGACTTGACGCGCTATGGCCAAACGGTTCGGTGTTGTGGGCTGTGGTTACGTCGGAACTGCCGTGGCGCTCCATCTGCGCCAGCAGGGATACGAATTGACGGGCACCACCACGGGGCCGTCTCGTCTTGCTGAGCTTTGCGACCTTGTCGACCATCCCCGCATCCTCTGTGCGGGTGACCCCGGCGCTGACTTCAGTGTTCTCGATGACCTTGATGGTCTGTTGATTTCCATGGCACCTACCACGGCCAATAACAAAGAGGATCAGTACCGCGCTGTCTACGGCGAAGCAGTGACTGCTCTTGTCGAAGCTCTCCGTAGGCGTCCCCGTGAGCAAGCACTGCACGTTAGTTACCTCAGTAGTGCAGGCATATATGGCGATCAGTCCGGCGCCATTACCACTGAACAGTCACCCCCGGATCTCAGCAACACCACCAACGCTCTTCTAGTTCAGGCAGAAAATGCGGTCCTGGACTTGAACACTCCCATGATCCAGACCTGCGTGCTTCGCCTGGGGGGTATTTACGGGCCCGGCAATGACATCCCCTCTTTTATCCGCAGTGCATCTGGGCAACCGGTCGCCAAGAATGGCAACCACATCAATGCCTGGGTGCACCTGGATGACATCGTTCGTGGAGTGGACTTCGCTCTGCAACTGAGACTGCAGGGTATCTACAACCTGGTGGATGACCTGCAACTCACCCGACGTGAGCTGTCAAATGCCCTCTGCGATGACGAGGGACTGCCTCCGGTGATCTGGGAAAACCATGATCGACCAGGGGCCAGGGTGTTCAATGCCCGCGTCTCCAATGCGCGGCTGCTTCAGATGGGCTTCTCGCTCAGAACGCGATCGATGCTGGAGCCGGTTGCGGCCTGTTGAGCAGGGTGCTCAGCTGTCGTAGGTCGGCATCCGTTGCGCGACGGGTTGGCAGCACAATCAATAGCCCAGTAGTCCGTTTTGGAACTGCTCTGGGATTCCGTGGTCTCGCTTGGAACCACCTCCGTGCGCTTCCGTTCGATTCGTGGCAGGTGATCAATGATCATCTTCAGTTCAAATCGGGCCATCATTCACAGCATGCTGTTTTGGTTCCAACTCAAGCTTGCGAAAGCGCATAGCCCCTGGAAACGAATTTTCTGTGAAATCACTGTGGATTCATGCCCAGGAACTTTTTTAGCGTGGCGGCATCATCCGCCCGGCGGTGGCGACGTTCTTTTGCAGCATCAGCCACAACTCCGGAACAGGTTTGATACCCGCAACGCTTGAAGAGGCTTCTGCTCTTTATCCCCACCTCAGCGACGAGCAGGTCCTGATCCGGTAACAACGCTTCCGTTTGGGCATGCACTGGAACCGCAACAGCATGCTCAGCTGATCAACACCAGCATCAACTCCAGGCCGATGAACCCCACCAGAAATGTGGCGGCTAACAACGACGCTTCACGGAAGAAACGCGCCACAACTACCCCCGCGCCCACCAGTACAGATGAGAGCAGGATGGCGATTAGGTCTTCCGACACGAAGTCAACCCAGCAACTATCGAAACCCTACAAAAAAAATTAATGCTGCTGGGCAAACCAAATGCCGTTTTTGTATTATCGCGGACAAATTTTCGCTGGATTGTTCGGCCTAATGAGTTTATGGATATACACGACAGCTTTGGATCTCCTCGTTCAACATGTTGATGCCCCGGGGCTGGGCCGTTTGACCGTGGCAAGCATCCACGGTGCGTTGTGGCTGCAGACCCATTTCCCTAAGAAGGATTGGAACACACTTCTTTCAGGTCAGGCCTGTTTCGCCATGGATTGCCTCAGCGATTTGCTGAATGATGCACGGACTGCAGGATTAAACGTTATTGAGCCGATTATTGTTGAATCCTGACGCTTTACGTATATTGAGAGCATCACTGAACCGGATTCGGTATTGTACTTGGAAAGATTGGCGGTAAAGATTACATATATTTTATTCCAATTTGAACTTAATATACCTCTTCTCTCATAGGATTTGTATCAAAGTCCTCCTATCTTACTTCAACTTGTAGAGCCTTCCATCCCAAAATGCTCCAGCCGAGGCTGTTACGAAATTCGATAACGGTTTCGTCCGCTGAATCCTGCTACAGAGCAGTTCAGCAACCATTTTTTGGCCAGAATACAGAGTTTGTAAAAGAGAGTTGAGCGTTGCCACGGCCGAGATCATCCTGTCTCTAGAACTGTTGGGTTCAGTTCTGAGACGTTGTGACCGACGAATTTTGCTGTGAGTTGGCTACTGCTCTGGCCGTGATGTTGGTCGAGCTTAATGCTGAGCTGAAGGATTTTGAGGAACACTGTGATGCTGGCCTGACCCTGGAGCTTGAACAGGCTTGCTGAAGCTGAATGTGATCAGCTTTCGGCGTATCGCAATGCTTTGAGTCCCATCACCAGATGGGTACGGAAACTGCCTAACGCCATTACCTGTTTGGCTGATCGGGTGTCGCTGACCGCGTCTCCCTGGCTTTCGATCCACTGCAGAAGTTCCTTGGTTTGATCGGCCCAGGCGCTCAAGGCTGCCCTCAGCAGTTCGTCTTCATCAGGACTAGGCGTCTGAGCCTGCGTACCCTCCATCGCTGCTTTGAGCAGGGTGCGGAGCTGGTAGTGGCTCAGCGCATCAGGGACAGAAGGGTCGAAGTCGATGCTTAAGCAAATCTGAAGGACGTAGCTTCACCGTAGACCTGTGCGGGGTCATGATGCCACCCCAGGCGCCGTACAGATCTGTTTGGCGTCAGGGTCCACCGGTAGTCCTTGAAAATTCAGGGCGAGCCGTCGTGCCAGCAATAGAGAGGGATACAGCCCTGCAGCACGACCCTTATCGCGGAACAACTGCCCCATCAGCGTCATCAGTGGATCACTAGGTCTCATCCGCCGGCACAGTTCGGCAATGGCCGCGCTTCCGTGCCAGATCCGTTCTCCCTCCAACAACATCGCCCCATCCGCAAGCCGGTGACCCTGTTGCTGAAGGTGGCTGCGCAATGCGTTGTCGGTCCGGCCATCGCGGATCTCCAGGTGTTTGATTCCACCAACCAGCTCGCTGCGCAGCGCGAAGTACCGGCAGAAGGGGCAGCCGCCGTCGTAGACGAGGGTGAGAGTCATTGAGGAATTCTGTCGTGTCTGCGCTGCTGTCGTCGATTCTGGTGCTGCTGGTAAGTCTGTGGCCGGCGCCGGTCGCTGCCGACTGGAGTTGTGATGGTGACCTTCTGTCGGTGGAGGTTGTGGCGGGTGCCGTGGATCCGACCGGTCTGCCCGGCGGGATCCCCAATACCTCAGCGGGCACGCTCCCCGGTGATGGTGTTCTGATCCATTGGCGGGAGCTGACCCTGCAGCTGCCCCGAACCAACAATGCCGGTGCGCCCAGTTACACCGATGGTCGTTGGTGGTGGCGGGTTGAGGATCCTTTTAGCCCGGAATTCCGGCAGCGGCGTGGTTCGATCATGACCTACGACTGCCAGCCGTTGCCCTGACCTCAGCGCCGCCGGCGAAGACGTTTGGCCTTTGGGGTTCTGTCTGAGCAGTATCTGACTTTCGACTTTAACGTCGGACACCAGCTTGGGCAGACGAAGGTCCACTCTATTAGGCATTCGGTTCGGATCCTGTAGTGCAGCACTCCAGAGGATGCGCAGCAATCACAGCTCAGTGGTCGATCACGATCCGACATGGATCCCCTTGGTGCTGGATCAGCCCCTTCAGATAGTGCTGGGTGACCACCCATTCCTCCCAGCCGTGCTGAAACAGGGATCCCGCAATGCAACCTTCACCAGCCGGTACTGGTCCCACTGAGGGTGGCCGCTGATGAATCGGCCCATGGCCTGATACAGATCCTGCGGTAACTGGTTTTCCACACTCACGTGTGGAGGCATTGAATCGGGTGTGCTCAGCAAGCCTGTCCTGTCGCTTTCTCCGCTGCACATCACACGTCACCCGTCGCTTCGTCAAAACCGGTCACGATGCTGGGTACGGTCGTTCTTGCTGGGGGTAATCTCAGTGCTTGCAGTCGTTCTGGTGAATGATATGCGCTGAACTACAGGTCGCTCTTCCGCTTCGTAAGGGGGAAACGTGTTTTTACTCTGTCAGGAATAAGACTCATCGTGGAACAGTTGTCTTGGCGATTCCTGCTTGTGGAAAAGCTGTGCAAATCGATATCAAATTCGTGATTTATTCAAGGTTTACAGCTTCTAATCAATCCTGATCCAGCTGATTGGCGATCGTGTTTTGGTTTCAGGAGAGCCAGAAACCTCCTTGCATCAACGTCCTCCAGAACTGCTGTTGCCCGTCCACGTCCTTGGTGATCAGCGTCGACTGGCGTTGAGGCGGCGTCCACCAGTCCCGCAGGCGATCAATCGGTGCGCGCCGGCGCGGCCACGGGCATGAGGTCATGACGAAAAAACCGGATCTGCTATCAGTGCAGCGTGGACAGCCTTTGATGGCATGGGTTGTTTGACTTAATTCCACTGCGTCGCTGATTCATGGACCAGCACCCAACAGTGACTCCGCTGACGGCCCTGGTGGTGAATGAGCAGGGCCAGCTCACCTACATGGGCGTGGACGGCCGCCGTCGCGTCATCGTCGGTGATTCGGATCTGTTGCGACGCCTGCAACAGATCCATGAAGACAGTGGAAATGTCGACGGTGGCTGTGGAATCTGAGCAAACTGTTGACGCACTAGTACAGACGCACTAGAACAGGCGTACCAGTTAGGTCTCTATGGCCAGCAGCTCTCCTTACGCCACCTTCCGTGCCGATGCCTGGATGCGGGAGTCCATGATTTGTCCCCGCAAAGTGCTGAGGGAGGTGGTTGCGCCTCGCCCGCATCGCTATTCAGGCCGCAAGGCCGAGTCGCCACACTCCGTCGCTCCGGTTCAGGGCGAATTGTTTTTGTTCCCGGTGATTGTTTCCTCTTAACCATTGATGCCGGCAACCTCGTTCAGAAGCGTGACTGCTTCGCTGAATCCTGATCGAGGCCTGCCAGTGTGATGACTTCGGCTTAGCTCAATATGCTGCTGTTCGCCTCTCAAACCTCCCCCGGTGGCCCGACGGTCATCCTGCCCGCCCTACTGATCACTGGTTTGCTGATTGCAGCATCCCAGGCGTTTGTCCCCAAAGGCTGATCACAACATTGAGTGGGGGTTCTCCCCCGCTCAGTTTTGTTGTCGAGAGATTCAATACAGCCCGTAGCTCACGCTTCGGTACCTAAGGTCGCGTCCACCGGTTGCTTCCTGCTCCTGTTGAACAGGGTCGTAAGCAACGCCGCGGTAGCGCAACTGAGGCTTGTGGGTAGAGCCCAAAGGTGTGTGGGTTGCATCGATGTGGTCGGCGCTGCCGAAGGCTTTGGTCATCTGCAGGCGCGCCCGTTGTATGGCCCGGGAGCGGTTAGTGCGGGCTTTGATCAGTTGAAGGGAGTTCATAACATCACCTTTTCAGCGCCCGTGCCCCCGTTGCCTGGCATGGGTCTCACTGCAGCTTCATAAATGAAGCCCAACGTGATGGCATCCTATCTTATTTCTGTAGCAACGGCTACCATTTGCTGTTTTGGGTTGGCTCCGATCCTGTCAGCATGCAACCATGACACCGGCATTGCCAGTCCTCTGCATCTGCGGTCCATCTGCGGCCGGCAAAACCACCTTTGCCGCGTCCCTCTCCAAGGCCCTGCAGGACAGTGGTCGTCAGCCTCTGCTAATCGCCTGCGACGATTACTACCGCCAGGATTGGACCCCCCACCCTTTGTTCGGCTACGACACCGTCGAAGCCATCGATGACCAGGCCCTGCGGGCTGACCTCTCCGCCGCGCGAGAGGGCCAGGCTCAGACCTTGCGTCTGTACGACATGCGTACTCGCTGCGTCCAGCGTCGGCCCATCGATACACCCTACGACGTCATTCTTCTAGAGGGCGCCTACGGTCCTCAGCACCTAATGAACGATTTTCCCTTCAGCGGTGTGGTTTATCTGGAGGAGTCTTTCCCGTGGCGACTGTGGCGACGTCTGCGCCGTGACGTTAGCGATCGCCATCGTTCCCCTCGCTATGTGGTCCGTCAGATGTTTGTGGAGATGCTGCCTGGGGAACGCCAGTTCATCGAACCCCTCAAACTGAACGCCAGTGTTGTGATCCGCAATCAGACCAAGGGGCTCGGCCAGGTTCTCGCCCTGCTGGGCTCCCCTGGGTTAGGCAAAGTCTGAGTGGAGACCCAGACGTTGTCTTGTTTGTCGCGGCACGTTGGGCCCGACGCCGCTAACAAGCGGTCAGTCCGTTTTTTTCAGAATGGCCTCCTACAAGATCAGCATCGAAGGCGGTTCGACGTTCGAGTGCGCCGACGATGTTTATATCCTCGACGCCGCTGAAGAAGCCGGCGTAGATCTGCCGTATTCCTGCCGTGCGGGTGCCTGCTCCACCTGCGCCGGCAAGGTGCTGAGTGGTTCGGTAGACCAGAGCGATCAGAGCTTCCTGGACGACGATCAGATCGAGCAGGGATTTGCCCTGCTCTGCGTCAGCTACCCCACCAGTGACTGCAGCATCAAGGCCAACGCCGAGGACGACCTCACCTGATCACGCCTTGCGTGTGATCACGGCTTTGCGGCGGTTCGGATACAGCTCCCGGCACATCGGGCAGATCCGACCGTCGCACCCGCGGGCTGTGCAGAACTCCCGGCCGTAGAAGATGATCTGAAGGTGAAGCCGATTCCAGGCGTCTCGAGGAAACAGATTCTTGAGATCTCGTTCGGTGCGCTCCACGTTGTCGCCATTGCTCAGGCCCCAGCGCTGCGCAAGTCGATGGATGTGCGTATCCACTGGGAAGGCCGGCACACCGAACGCCTGGGACATCACCACGCTGGCGGTTTTGTGGCCGACGCCAGG
>QCSJ01000032.1 GCA_003211535.1 Synechococcus sp. AG-670-A05
CCCCGGAAGTGGCCCTCGGTTGGTACGACCTCGGCCTGATGCTGCGACGCCGCGGCAACATCGCGCCGGCTCTCGATGCCTACAGCCGTGCCATGGAGCTCGACCCCGACAACGCCGTCTGCCATCAGAGCCGTGCCGTCGCCCTGCTGCTAGGGGGTGACTTTGAAGAGGCGCGCGCCGCCTTCCGCACGGCCATCACCCTGCTGGAGACCCAAGGGCGACCCGTCGATGCCGAGGCCTTGAAGCGCAAGGCCCTTGGCATCGTCAAGCTGGACCTGGAGCCCATAACTTGAGCCAGCTGCTGCAGTGCCGCACGGTGGTGGTGACCCGCGCCGCCGACCAGCAGGGAGAAGCCAGGCGACTGCTGGAAACCCAGGGTGCACAGGTCCTCGACCTCCCCGCCCTGGTGATCGGCCCACCGGACGACTGGGGACCGCTTGATGATGCCCTCTCGGAGCTGGAGGACTTCCACTGGCTGGTGGTCTCCAGCGCCAATGGAGTGCAGGCGGTGGAACAGCGATTGCTACACCGGGGGAGCAGCCTGTTGCGGCGTCCGGCCAATCTGCGCATCGCTGCCGTGGGTCGCAAAACCGCCAGAGCCCTGGAAGAACTCGGAGCCGCAGCGGATTTCGTGCCGCCAAGCTTCGTGGCCGACAGCCTGATCGAACACTTTCCCGTTTCCGGCTACGGCCTACGGATGCTGCTGCCGCGGGTGCAGAGCGGCGGTAGAACCGTGCTAGCGGAAGCCTTCGGAGACGCGGGGGTGAGGGTTGTGGAGGTTGCGGCCTACGAATCCCGCTGTCCTGACTCCATACCGGACTGCACCGCTTATGCCCTGGCCGCTGGAACAGTGGATGCGGTGCTGTTCAGCAGCGGCAAGACGGCCGCCCACACGGCACAACTGCTGCTGCAGCGCTTCGGCCCAGGCTGGGCTGAGCGACTTACCTCTACGAAAATTGTCTCCATCGGCCCCCAGACCAGCCGGAGCTGCCGCGAGTGGTTCGGTCGCGTCGACGCAGAAGCCGACCCCCATGATCTGGAGGGGTTGGTGGACGCCTGCTGCCTGCTGCTGAGCTGAACGGGCTCAACTAAGGCAGATGGCCTCCCGCGGTTCGTCATCCTGCGCCAACTTCTGGCAGCCGCGTTTCACATCGATGGCAAGCACCGACCAGGCCTCCGGCAGCAGCGGCGGATCATCTGCGGCACAGCGTCCATCCGCCCCGATACAGAGCACGGCGCTGCTACCGGAGGCGGACTGGACCAGAGCGCGGCGCTGCTGCCCCACCAACATCACATCGGTCAGCGTCAGAGCGGCGGTGGGATCGATGGCAGCGGCGGCAACAGCTCTAGTTGTCTCTTCAGACAGTCCTGGCAACGGCTGGAAGGGATCTGGCCGGCCGGCCGGAGCGGCCTCGCGGACGTCCCGAACCCACGGCAATGGAATCAGCCCCAGATCCGGGGGGGGGGGGCAGTCACGATCGGCGCGGGGGGCTCAATCTCGGGTGTCGCTGCTGGAGGCAGGGCTGTGGTTGACGCCTGAGGATAACCACCACAGCCGCTAAGAGCCGTCACGCAGGCAAACAGGTCTGTCTTGAGAGCCTGCTCAGCCCACCTCTTCCACCAGATCCCGGAAACGGTCAAGGTTGGCCTGCAACTCCTTCGTGACAATCCCCCCTAGGATGCTGGGCTCCATCAATGGTGCCAAGACCATAGGCAATTCATAGCTGACGCTGAGCTTCACCACAGTGCGGTCATCGGTCTCGGGATAGAAGCGAACCGCTCCTTTTGTGGGGAGCCCGCCCACAGATTCCCAGTGCAACTGCTGAGCTTCCACCCGTTGGGTGATCCGGGCTTTCCAGTGGAAACGAAACCCCTGGGCTGCCAGGGTCCAGTCGGTGAGATCCGGATCCTCCAGGGTTTTCACTGATTCGATCCAGCGCATCCATTTGGGCATCGCCTCAAGGTCGCTCCAGACTCCCCAGACACGATCAACTGGGGCCTGAACGTCCGTGGTGACGGAGTGGTCGAGCCAGCGTCCCATCAAGCCACAGCTGCGTTAGTGGCGAGCCTAACGGGCTGATCCAGGATGGCGGCTGCCGCCAGATGGCCACTCATCGTGGCCCCTTCCATCGAATCGATGTAGTCCTGGCGTGTGTAACTACCGGCCAGGAAGAAGTTCTGGATCGGCGTGCGCTGATCGGGCCGGTAGGGCTCCATCCCCGGAGCCTCGCGATAGAGCGATTGAGCCAGCTTCACCACGTTGCTCCAAGTGAGCTTGAGATCCCTAGCGGAAGGGAACAAGGCACGAACCTGGCGATCGGTGTGGGCCACGATCTCATCAACGGATTTGGGAATCCAGGGATCACCGGGCGTGAGCACGCACTGCAACAGGGACCCTTCCCCCTCCTTGCGGTAATCCTCGGGGCTGGCCAGAGCCAGATCGGCAAAGCAGCTGAAATCAGCATCAGCGGTGTAGAGCAGGTTGTTCAAACCGGTGGGCGTCGCCACATCCCGGCGCTGAGCCTCCTGGGAATCCCCCAATTCGGTCACCCAGCCGTCATAACGCAGCTGCACCGTTGCCACGGGGACCGCCTCCAATTGATATATGGCATCGAACTGGGGGAACCTGCGCCAGGCCTCCGGCAACAGCTTCTGAATTCCGGGAACATCGCAGGCTGCGAGGTAGGCGTCAGCCTCCACACGAATGTCCCCCTCAGGCGTACCCAGCTGCAGGCCGGTCACCTCAGGAGAATCGCCATCGCTGAACTCCACCTGCTTAACGCGGTGGCGCAGATGCAACGTGCCGCCGCGCTGCTGGATGTAATCGAGGATCGGACCGGTGAGCCAACGGTGCGGCGATCCCTTCAGCAGATTGAGTTTCGAGGCCTCGGTCTTGGCCGCAAACATCATGAAGATGGTGAGCATGCAGCGGGCCGAAATCGCTTCGCAATCGATGAACCCAAGCGCGTAGGCAATCGGGTTCCACATGCGACGGATGCTTTCCGGGCTACCGCCGTGGCCCACGAACCAATCCTGGAAGCTGACGGAATCCAACGCGCGGATGGTGCGCATCGCCCCTTCGTAATCCAGCAGACCCCGCACAATCGGGCTCGTGCCCAGGGCCAGGGCATTGCGCAGTTTGTCGATCCAGCTGAGCTGTGGCGTCGTGAAGAAAGCCTTGAGGCCGTTGAAGGGAGCCCCGATCGGGAAGCGGAAGTCCAGTTCACGCAGATCCCCTCCTTCATTCACAAATAGGTGGGTGTGCTGTTTGGGCAACAGGTTTTCAAAGGCACCCACCTTCCGCATCAAGGCGAAGAGGTTGGCGTAATTGAAGAAGAACACGTGCAACCCCATTTCGATGTGGTTGCCTCCGTCATCGACCCAGCTACCCACCTTGCCGCCCATGAACGGGCGAGCCTCGTAGAGATTCACCTCATGCCCGGTATCCACCAGGTCCACCGCGGCGGAGAGGCCCGCGAGACCGGAACCGACAATCGCGACCCGCACCTTCTGGTGTGCAACTAATGGCGACTCTATGTATGTGACTTCATAAAGTGAGTGCACGAGCCTGCGTCACGAATGACCTCAACCACCAACCCAGCGCCGGCCCACACCGCCAAGGACGGCAAAGGAATCCTGATCACGGAACCGGCGATGCAGCAGCTGGCGAAGCTCTGTTGTGAACAAGGGGATCAGCAGGTCTTGCGGGTGGGGGTCCGCTCCGGGGGATGCAGCGGCATGAGCTACACGATGGACTTCGTGCCGGCCTCAGACACGCTTGAGGACGACGAGACATACGACTACGTCGCCGCCAACGGCCAGGGCTTCCGCGTGATCTGCGACCCCAAGAGCCTGCTGTACATCTACGGCATGCAATTGGATTTCAGCACCGCTCTGATCGGAGGGGGATTCAACTTCACCAACCCCAACGCCAGTCAGACCTGCGGATGCGGCAGCTCCTTCGCGGTCTGACGTCAAGCCGCCACGTGGGAATCTGAGGAACGTTCAGCACGACCCGCCATGGAGTCCAACCAGGAGAACCTGTTTGACCAGGCCATGGCCCGCTACCAAGCCGGAGCCAGCGCCGCCGAGATCCTGCCCGACTTCCTCAAGATCACTGAAATCGCACCCCGCCAAGCGGCGGGCTGGACTTGTCTGGCCTGGTTGCAACTGCTGTGCGATGAACCCGAAGACGCCCTGCGATCAGCCCGGTTCGCGGTGAAGCTCAGTCCCCAGGATCCCCAGGCCCGCATCAACCTCAGCCTGGCGTTATTGGAGACGGATTCAAAGGGTGTGCGCGATCAGATCCTGATGGTGCAGCAGGTGTTGACCATGGCCCCCCAGATTTCCGATGACCTCAAAGGTGCTCTCGAGGACGGCCTGGTGCGGCGCCCAGGCTGGAAAGCGCTCGAAAAAGTGAAGTCCTGGCTGAAACTCTGATCCATCACACAGCGGCGAATCCGATCCATGGGAAAGATCCTGCTGCTGAGCAACGGCCACGGTGAGGACGTCTCCGGCGCATTGATCGGACAAGCCCTTCAGTCACTGGGGCACAACGTTCAGGCCTTGCCTCTGGCGGGGCTGGGCAATCCCTACCGGCAGACCGGCATTGCCCTGCTGGGGCGCAGCCACGAGTTCAGCACCGGAGGCATCGGCTACACCAGCCTGCGCGGGCGGCTGACGGAACTGGTTCAAGGCCAGATCCTGTATCTGTTGCGGCGCTTGCTGCGGCTGCTGCGCCATGGCCATCGCTTCGATCTGATCGTGGTGGTGGGGGATGTGATCCCGGTGATCGCCGCCTGGCTGACCCGCCGCCCCGTGGCCACCTATCTCGTGGCCTATTCGAGCCATTACGAAGGACGGCTGCGTTTGCCATGGCCCTGCGGCGAACTCCTGGCCAGCCCTCGCTTCCAAGCGGTGTTCAGCCGGGATCAGCTCACCGCGGACGACCTCACCGGCCAACTGAAACGCCCGGTGCACTTCATCGGCAACCCGTTCATGGACCCGGTGCTCACGCCGGCGGAAACGCTGCCAACTGCCCAACAACGCATCGGACTGCTGCCCGGCAGTCGCCGGCCGGAGTTGGAGGAGAACCTGCTGCTGCTGTTACAACTGATCGAGCACCTCCCCAAACCTGCAGGACTGCATGTGGATCTGGCCCTGGTCGCCAGCCTGGAGGACGCGGCACTGCACGCATTGGCCGCCAGTGTTGGCTGGCAACTGGAGCGGGGGGTGCTGAGCCGACCCGGCACAGTGCCGATCACCGTGCGACGGGACGACTTCCAATCTGTGCTGCAACACAGCGATCTAATCATCGGCATGGCCGGCACCGCGATCGAACAGGCCGTTGGACTGGCCAGACCCGCTCTGCAGCTTCCAGGCAAGGGCCCCCAGTTCACCGCCCAGTTCGCGGAGGCACAGCGCCGGTTGCTGGGGCCGACGGTCTTCTGCGCCCCCGGCGACGCTGGTTCCAACGAGAACATTGATGCCACGGCTGCTCTGGCGCTGGACTTGCTGAAACGCTCCAGCAGCGATCAGCCGCTGCAAGAGCAATGCCGACGTGAGGCCAGCCGTCGTCTCGGAACAGCCGGTGGCGGTACGAGAATGGCATCAGCGATCAGCAAACTCCTGCCATGAGTGCGTTCTCGGAACAGACCTGGAAGCGCTGGCTGGATCGGCTGCTGATGCTCAACGTGCTCGTGGTGATTCTGGGCGCCGGCTTCTTCGGAGTTGCTGTAGCGGCCCAGATCCAGGGCCGCAGCGCACCGATGGATCTGTTTCAGACCCTCTGGCAGCCACTGTTTACACCAGCTATCAGTCTGCTGATCATGGCGTCCCTGCTGAGCGGACTTATCAGTTGGTGGCAGCGGCGAGTGCTGAAGACAGGTCGGGATAGCGGAAGCTGAACCCGAGGCTGTCCAGCCGCTCGGATTTCACTTGCTGACCCTCGAGAACCACCTTGGCACCATCCCCAAGCAGCACCTGCAGTATCGGACCAGGCACAGGCAACAGACTGGGACGGCCAAGGCTGCGGCCAAGCTCCCGAGCAAAATCATTCATCGACACGGGCTGGGGGGCGACGCCGTTGATCACACCGGTCCAAGACGCGTCCTCCAGACTCCGCTGAATCAGGGCGCAGAGGTCACTGCGATGGATCCAACTCATCCATTGCTGCCCCGAACCGATCGGTCCACCAAACCCGGCGCGGAACACCGGCAGCATCTTGCCCAGAGCACCACCACCGCCAGCAATCACTATGCCGATTCGAACGGTCACCAGACGGGTGGCGGATGGAACCCCAGCGGCCGCCGCCTCCCAGCGTTCACACAACGACGCCAGGAAGTCTGAACCGGCGGCACTGGACTCATGGAAGCAGGCCTCGCGACTGGTGCCGTAAAAACCGATGGCGGAGGCGTTCACCAGCATATGTGGAGGGCTCTTAAGATCAGCCATGGCTTCCACCAAATGCCGGGTGGTCTCCAGTCGACTGCTCTCGAGAAGCTTCAGGTGGGTCGGGGTCCAGCGCTGCTCTGCGATCGGCTCCCCAGCCAGATTCACCACACCGTCTGCCTGGCTGAGAGCGTCTTTTAGGGCCGGCTCATGCCAACTGTCGGGCTGTGCCGGATCAAGCTGCAACCAGTACAGACGGCCATTGCTGCGCTCCGCCTGATAGCCCCGGGGCAGGCGACGGCTGACCAGGGTGAGCTGATAGCCGGCTTGGAGCAGCTGGGGAACCAGTTCCTTGCCGACAAAACCAGTACATCCCAGCAACAGCAGTCTCATGGGCTATCAAAGAGAAGCTGACAAAGGCTAAGAGCGCTCTCCGCGGCGCGAGAGCCGGAACTGAGCCCGGTCCAGTTCCTTTCATTCTTCGATTTTTTTAAAAGCGTCACTTACTCATCATTGCTAACAATGAGGATGAAGCATCCAATTGACTAGATGGCCCCCCTCCGGACATCCCGCCGTAGTGTCCTAATCGGCGGTGCTGCAGCTGTTGTTAGCCAAACCCTTCTAGCAGCCCGAGGCAAAGCTGGAAATCACACCGAAAAGAGCACCTCGAAAACGGGAGGTTCTTCAATTGGGACAAAAGTCCAAGCGGTTGTCATCGGAAGTGGCTTTGGTGGAGCTATCGCCGCCCATCGCTTAGGAGAAAAAGGTATCAAGACCCTGGTACTTGAACGAGGTCGCCGCTGGAACACTGGTCCAAATCAAGACACATTTTGCACAAACGAAAAGCCTGATGGACGAGCTGGATGGTTAACAGACAAAGCGCCGATCTTTAATTCAGCGAAAATCGAAAAAGAAACGGGCTTGATTGAAACACTTATCGAGGATGGGATCACTGTCTGGGCATCTTGCGGGGTCGGCGGAGGATCTCTCGTTTACAACACAGTCCTATTGCAACCTACGGAAAAAAACTTTTACCAATGCTACCCCAGCGATGTGAGTTACGAAGAAATGGATAAAGTCTTTTATCCGAGAGTTATTGAAATGCTTGGGGCAGGACCAATTCCAGATGACGTACTCAACAGCAAGTATTATGAAAATGCACGAATAACCCAGGACCTGCTGAACGAAGCAGGTGTCCCATCGAAGAGGCTTAATGTTGGGACGAACTGGCACGTGGTTCGCAAAGAAATCAATGGGGCCCTGAAACCAAGTGCCATCTCAGGAGAGATCTGGTACGGGGCCAACAGCGGATATAAGAATAGCCTGGATAAAAATTATTTGAAATATGCAGAAGAAAGCGGACATGTCGAAATTGAAGAGCACGCCAATGTTACAGAAATTGCTGAAAATGGTTCAGGGTATGTTGTTACATACAACAAAATTGATAGCAAAGGAACAATCCTCTCAACCGAACGAATCGAAACTGAAAAAGTTTTCTTTGGAGCTGGATCGATGGGAACGACTTCTCTTCTAATGCGCGCCAAAGCGAAAGGAACTCTGCCAAAGCTAAATTCCGAAGTCGGGCAACACTGGGGGAACAATGGCGACACCTTCGCCGTCTACGCATCAGGGCAACCAACCAATTACAAAGAAGGTGGACCTGCCCATATCCTGGGTGCCGATTACGACGACAATCCCTTTGGCCCACAATCGATGATTGCATTCCCCATGTGGGTCTCCCCCAAGGGTTCAATCACTTTCTTAGGCATGTCGATCCCGAAACAAAGTGGATATTGGGATTTTGATGCAAAAGCTGATAAAGCGGTCCTCCACTGGGATGGCAAAAGCAAAGCCGTGAAACAAATGGTTGATGGAATGGAGCACAGCTGCTCGAAGTTTGAGCGAATCCGAGACCAAGACCCTGCTAAAAGAAGTGCTGTACCTGATGCTATGCGCAAGACGAAAGCCGGTGCAACAGCAACCGCACATCCCTGTGGTGGGGCCGTGATGGGGAAAGCTTGCGATCTTTACGGTCGTATCAAGGGGTACAAGGGCCTTTACGTCACTGATGCAGCGTTCATTCCTCTTGCCACTGCTGCAACGAATCCTGCTCTAACCATTGCAGCTTTCGCAGAACGATCCATGGAACACATAATGCAGAACGACTTCTGAGCCATCCAAGTGGCTTTAACGTGCAGGGGTCTCTGACATCCCCGATGGCCGATTCCGACACCAAGGCCCCCGTCAAGGCCAAACCGGCGGCTCTTCGCAAAGGAGCCTTGGTGAAAGTTAACCGCGAGGCCTACCAAGCCAGCATCGAAGCGACAGCTAGTGATTCCACTCCCCCCGACTACATCTTCACTGGTCCAGGGGAGCTGCTGCTGGTGAAAGGGGACTACGGCCAGGTGCGTTGGAACCGTCCGGTCCCGGATGTCTGGCTGCAGATGGATCAGTTGGAATCCTTCGGCTGATTCAGGGCACTTTCCACAAGCTTCGCAGCCTTCGGCACGCTGCTGACGGCTGAGGGCAGCCGCCAAAAGGCACCGCTCAGCACTCCACTGAGATCGTCCAACGCCACCAGAACCCCATTGCTCTGCTCGGCAGCAGCTTCATTCGCCACCGCCGATGCCGCCCAGGGCATCCAGCCCGCCAGGAGCACCACACTCCGATATGCAGCAGGCCATGGGCTCTGCGGATTCAACCTTTGCAGTGCCGCGAACTGTTCAGAAGCAGCACCGGGGCGGTTGGCCAGCACCGCCAACAGGGCCAGGCTCCAGCGGGCCTGTGCATCATCAGGATCTAGCGCCAGCTGCTGCCTCGCCTGACGCTCTACCTGCACGCGGTAGCTGAAATGGCCGTCCAGCATGTGCTCCACCGCTACAGCGGAGAACACCGAATCCAGGCCGGCGGGGCCTATCGACAGACCCTGAGCCAATGCAGGAAACTTCGCGGCGAAACCCGGCGCTGCCGGTTGGTCTGAACGGCGGCGCCAGAGGGAATAGCTACCACCCTTTAGACGCGGGAACCGCTCCACCTCCTCGAACACACTGCTGCTACGAACGGTACGGTCCAGCTTGCGCGCCGCCTTACGGACCGATCCCTGATCACCCTCCGCCAGCACCACCCACTCCGCCCTGGCCAGGACCGGAGCCCGGTCATTGCGGCTGCCCCCCAACTGACGACCTACAAGCCGGCCGCCGCTGCGACGGCCATAGAAACTGACGTTGTGCTGGTTGAGATCCGGTGTGCTTGGCACCACGATCACGGTGCGGGGCTCCACCGCAGGATCAGCGCCACCGGCGGCCTGCACCAGGGCCTGCAGCGGTCCCCGCGGTCTATCCTGCAACCGCTCCTGCTGAAGGCTCCAACCCGCTGGTATGCAGGCCAGCAGCCCCACCCCCAGAAGTGGGGCAGACCAGCTAGGCCGCCACTGCCGCAACCAGAGTCCCCACTGCCACCAACCGCGGCTGAGCAGCAGCAACAAGGCTGGCAGCAACGGCGCGATGTAGCGATCGCCCTTGTTGGGGCTGAGGCTTGTAAGCAGCCAGGCCGCCAGCAGATTGATCACCAGCCAGCGCCAGCCCCAAGCGTCGTCACCCGGCGCACCAGAGCGCTTCCTACACCAGAGCAGCAGGCCGGAGACGCCCACCACCAGCAGCACCAGTCCCAGCTGCTCCGGCAACAGCCTCGGATACCACAACCAACCCTCGAGACTCAGCAGACCTGGGTCTCCTTCACTAGCTGCGGACTCAAACACCGCACGGTTGGTGCCTCCCAGGCTGGTTATCCAGTTGTGCCGCAGCCATGGCACGACCATGGCGAAAACCAGCAATGGCAGCACCAGGGCCTGACGCAGCCACAAGCCCCGGCGACGCAGGGCGATCCAGGCGGCCCAGAGCCCAGCCGGTGCGAGCGCCAGCAGGGCGCTCTGCTTCACCAGCACCGCCGCCAGCGCAGCAATGGTCGCCCAGCAGACCTGGCCCCAACGCCCGCCGACCCTGGGATCGCACCAGACGGACAACCGCCAGAGGGCCAGGGTGACCACCGCCGCCAGGGGCATCTCCAGCACGTAGTCCGTCCGGAGATCCAGCAGCGCTGGAGCCATGGCCGTCAGCAAGCAGGCCAGCAGAGCTAGGCCTTCACCCCGTAGCCGTACCCCCCAACCGGCCACGGCCAACAGCAACAACCCATGCCAGAGGCTGAGGCTCCAGGCGGCATCCGACGGCGCATCACCGCTGAAGGCCATCACGGTCCCATTCACCAGGGAGGCCAAGGGTGGAATCTTGGGGGAGAGATCCAGCAGCGCCGACCAACCGTCCCAACCGCCGCCAGGCAGCAGGCCAAGGGCCCTGCCATGGTCGAGGGCACTATTGAGATAGTCCGCCTGATCCCAGGCGGGAACCCCGGACTGCTGCGTCCACCACCAGCGATCCACCGCCGTGGCCAGCAGCCAGATCACGACCACCCCAAGCCGGTGGCACCGGCTCATGCGATCTCCAGGCGACGCCGCTCATCCTGCAAGCGCTTGCGCCGCTGCTTGGCTTCCCGCAGCATCTCCCGACCGTCGTGGAGGTAGTTGTCCACATAGCCCATGGTGTACCGCTCCAGTTCCTTTAGGGCGTCCTCCACCTCGGAAAAGCAGTGGTAGACGCTTAAACCGAAACCCCGGGCCGAAGCTGGAGTCGGCATACCCTGAAACAGCTCCCTCACTCGTTCCAGGCGACGGCTGCTGTTCTCCAGATACTTACAGAAGTCTTCCATCAAGGCGTCGTCGTAGGGATCTGCCGAGAGTGCTTTGAGCTTTTTGGGGAAAGAGTTGATCACCTCACCCAGCAGCCGGTCAATGGGCGCGTAAACCTGCTGCAACCAGCGCATCAGAGCGTCATCGGCCTGCACGGCACGGTCATGCCCCGAAGCCGCCCGGCGCATATCCCTGGCAGCTGTTCCAGCGGCTGATGGGGCGGGAATCCTGGTTCGGTCGTGGGCGCGGCGCCGCTCGGGGTCACCGAGCACCTCCCAGGCGGCATTGAGGGCGAGCATACGTTGGTCATCTCCACCGGCATCGGGGTGGTGTTGCTTCACTAGGCGTCGATAGGCCGCCTTGATCTCAGCTGCGCTGGAGCTGCTGCTTACCCCAAGCTCGGCATAGTGATCGGCCATGGGTTCTCTTCACTGCTTCCATCGTCACAGCATCGGGTCCTGACGTGCGGGCAGCGAGGCAGCACTACTAAACATCGGTGTAGAAAGATAACGCTCGCCATAACTTGCCAGCATCGCCACCACGCGCCGCCCCTGGAGCTCAGGGCGTTGTCCCAGCCGCAGGGCTGCAGCCACAGCGGCACCGCTGCTGATCCCACAGAGCAGGCCCTCTTGCCGCGCCAGACGACGACCCACATCCATGGCCTCCTCATCGGAAACGGTCATCACCTCATTAATTAGATCGCGCTCCAACACTGCAGGGACGAACCCTGCACCGATGCCCTGAATGCGATGCGCACCTGGCTGCCGGCCGGACAGCACAGCACTACCCGCCGGCTCCACCGCCACCACCTGCAAATCCGATTTGCGCTGCTTCAGTAACCGCGCACAGCCGGTGATGGTTCCGCCGGTGCCGACCCCCGCCACCAGGGCGTCCAGCTGGCCTTCGCAGTCGCTCCAGATCTCCTCCGCAGTGGTGCGTTCGTGGACCGCGGGATTGGCCGGGTTGTCGAATTGCTGCAATAGATAGGACTCGGGGATCTCCTCCACCAACTCCCTGGCCAGGGCAATCGCACCGGACATGCCCTGACTGCCATCGGTGAGCTGCAGCTCGGCTCCGTAGGCACGCAGCATCGAACGCCGTTCCGTGCTCATCGTATCCGGCATGGTAAGGATGAGCCGATAGCCCCGGGCAGCCGCAACCATGGCCAGCGCAATGCCGGTGTTGCCGCTGGTGGGTTCCACCAGCACGGTGCGTCCAGGCTGAATCGTGCCCTCCTGCTCAGCCGCCAGCACCATCGCGCTAGCGATCCGGTCCTTCACCGACGCCGAAGGGTTGAAACTTTCCAATTTGGCGATCACCTCAGCCCCACAGCCGAACTGCAAAGGAAGCCGGTTTAGACGAACCAAGGGAGTGCCTCCGATCAAGCTGGTGATATCGGAGGCTATGGCCATGGCTGTTGTATCAGAACCGGAAGACCGACTGAATCAAACCACCAAAGATGCCGAAGGTCGATGCACCGTCCTGATCCTTATAACCGCTGAGGTTGGCGGTGTAGTGACCCAATGAACGTGGCATCCAAAACACTGATGGCATGATCTGATTGTTGTCGGAGACCTGCTCTCCGGTTGCCACGTGGTTGGACACACCGTTGATGTTCAGCTCGGCGGCATTGGCGCCAGCGGCCACGAGGCCGAAGGCGCTACCAGCAGTTGCTGGAAAAGCTTCGTTGGGTTCCTCACACCAAAATTGAGGGGAGTGGACACAAAGTCCAAAAAAGCTGATAAAAAATCCTTCACAGGAGGTCGAACGATCTTGTGTCTATTACTACTTCTTAACTAATAAAAGGGACGATTAAAAAAACATAAGCTGCGATCAAAAGACAGTAAAAAACCCACCGCCGAAGCGGTGGGTGAAGGTTGCTCACGAGGAACTGGGTTCCCTATGTGATCAGAAGGTGAAGGTGGTCTTCAGATAAGCGCCGTGAACGTAATCACTCGTGAGAGCACCGGAATACTCATCAATGATGAAATAAGTCGGGGTCACAGTGATGTTGTCTGTAACGGCAAACTTGTAGAAGACTTCCCAGATTTTGTTGTGGTCATCTTCCACCTTGGGAGCCTGACCGATGGCCGTACCGAAGGAATTGCCGTCGAAGAAGACATCAGACCACTCAAGGCCAACATACCAGCCGTGGATTTCCTCATCAGAACCGTCGGGATCCGACATGGACCAACCGCCACTGACAGAGGGAACGAAACCAGCATCTGCTGGCGCCCATGCAGCTGCCAAGCTGTATCCAAATCGATCTTCACCTGCCATAGCACCAGCTTTATTGGTGCCAATTGTCAGGCCAACGTTCTGTGCATAAGCAAAACCTGCTTGTGCCAAGAAGCTCCCGTCAAGGACTTCGCCTTCGTAGAAAAGCTGCCAAGAGGAAGTTGACTCGGTTTCATCCCGTCCAATACCTGTGCTGTCTCCAGTCCAAGCGACATAGTTGCCACTAGCAGAGAAGCCGGAGTCACCAAATGTGTAGACGCCACCAAGACCTGCACCCTGGCTAGCCAGGTTATTGGTCGCCCAAGCTCCACCGTAGGTGAAGAAGTCGAGCAGCAGATCTGATGGATAGAAGGTTGCGTAACCTGCGTACATGCCTGCGTCATCGGTACGCACCACAGGTCCAGCAGTTACGGTCAAATTCTCACCGACAGGGAAGGTGTAGAACAGACGACCAACTTTGAGCGCCCCACCGGAGCCAAAAGCAGTCTCAACAAAAGTCAGACCCTCATCCCAAACTGAGCCACCGAAGTTGCCGGCACGCAACACAGTGGTCAACATGTCTTCGCCCGTAAAAGAAGTATTCAGAGCAAGACGCAGGTCGTAGCTGAAGGTCACACCTTCGCCTTCATCACCGTCGAATCCTTCAGCGGCACCGACGACCCAAGCGGAATAACCTTTGAGTTTGGTAGTGGTGGAGAACTGAGTGGCTTCCAGTCCGCCGATGCGGGCCTCCAGGCCATCAACTTTGCCGCCGATGATGGCGAGTTCCGTATCGAATTCAGAAATGAGACTCTTGAGTTGGTCAGTCACTTCAGTGACTCGATCCAAACAAGCGTTCAGCAGGGCAGCCGCTTCGTAGCGGGTCATGGCACGGTTGCCACTGAAGGAGCCGCTGGGGTAGCCGGCAACGCAACCGTATTGTTCGACCAGGTTACTCAGAGCCTGGTAGGCCCAGTCGGTTGGATAGACGTCAGAGAACTGAGCGACGCTGGTGACTTGATCAGCGGAGGCCGCGTAATCAGACACACCGTCGATGTTGAGCTCGGCGGCATTGGCGCCGGCGGCCATAAGGCCGAGGGCGGCAGGAGCCACCAGCAGTTGCTGGAAAAGCTTCATTGGATTCCTCACACAGGAAATGGCGCAATAGCACCACATATGTCTTTAGTGCTTTACCTGAGTTTGACCAAGAAGCTCTGTGCCAGCTGCCTCAATGACTGGTAACAAAATGAACAAAATACGGCAAAAATGTTTGCCATGAACCTAATTTTGAAGTGTATATGGGTGCGATCACAGTGGGGCAGCCCCTTTGAGCACGATGTCCCATCGGGTCCTGCGCGTTGCCGTTTGCTTCGCGGCCTTCCTGCTCGCCCTACAAGCCTGGCGGTCCTGGGTGCTGCTGGCCAGCTACGACCAGGGCATCTTTCAGCAGGTGCTCTGGAACTCCCTTCAGGGTCATCCCTTTGAAAGCACTCTCTCCTCACAGCTTTCCACCAATGTGATCCACGCCGGGGAGCTGCCCTCGGTGGACTACGAGCGACTGGGCCAGCACTTCACCCCCACCCTCCTGCTCTGGGCACCCCTTCTTGCCCTGATCGGAGGAGCCAGCCTGCCGCTGGTACAGGTGGGTCTGATCACGGCGGCTGGCCTGACACTGCATCGACTGGCTTACGGCCTGCTGCCGGAGCGGACGGCTAACTGGCTCACTTACGGCTTCTTCGCTGGCAATGCTCTGATCGGCCCCACGCTCGGTAACTACACCGACCTCTGCCAGCTTCCCCTAGCTGTTTTCATGTTGATGCTCGGCCTGCTGGAGCATCGCCGCTGGTGGACTATCGGAGCGGCCCTATGGATTCCCTGGATCCGCGAGGACACCGGGGTACTGCTGGTGGCCGTCGGTCTGTGGCTGCTGCTGCGGCAACGAGAGCGCTGGCCCCTGGCCATGGCCTTGATCGCCTGGGGCGGTGGCTGGGTTCTGATCTGCACCAACCTCCTGATGCCGCTGTTCTCCGACGACAACGCCAAGCGCTTCATGGTGGAAAACTTCGGTCAGTACCTTGGCGGCGAAGGGAGCAGCTCAAGTCTGGGAATGGTGGGACAGGCCCTGCGCCAGCCCCTGTTGCTGCTTCAACAAATAATGGATCCACCGGGACAGACCCTGCTGTATCTGCTCGGCCACGCCTTGCCGTTTCTGTTCGTCCCCCTCCTCAGCCTTGACACCTGGCTCTTTGCGGGCCCAAGTCTGCTTGGTCTGTTTCTAGCGCAAGGGGCTAACGACCCGCTCTCGATCACAATTCGCTACACGCTGCTTGTAGTCCCTGGCTTCGCCCTAGGAGCACTGTTCTGGTGGCAGCGTCGACCGAACCCAACACCCAATCAGAAAACACGCCTGGCCTGGGGAGGCGCTCTCTACCTGTCTCTGCTGCTGACGGTGAGCAGCAACCCCCATCGCAGCCTGTCATTTCTGATTCCGGACAGCGTCGATCCATGGGTTTACAGCGCCCCCTGGCGCCAGTGGCAACATGGCGCTGCGGCCCGCAACTCACTGGCGGTGATCCCCTCCAATGCCAGTGTGGCCGCCAACACCCCCCTGGTGCCGCTGCTCGCCAGACGGGAGGTGCTGGTGCGCTTTCCCTTCGCCACGAGCTATTTGGATCGATCCACAAATCCCCGGGAGGTGGACTGGATCGCCGTGGATCTTCAGCAACTTGATCACTACAGCGTTGCGTTTCGAGGCGACTGGAAGCAGCTGCGCAACAGCCGCAGCTGGCTGGCGGCCCATCGCTACAGCCATCCGGTGCAAGCCATCAACGACGGCGTCGTGGTGCTGCAACGCAACGGCGCGCTGCATTCTGATCTTGAGACAGCGCTGGATCAGCAGCTGGGTCAACCACTCCCTGCCGACCCGCGTCGACGCTCCTGAATGAAACGATGCCCCCGATCGGAACACCGACCGGGGGCTCTCGTCGAGTCCGCTATTGCCGCGGAACCGGATGATCAGTTAGAAGGCGCCGTTCAGCCGGCGTTCTCCGCGATCAGCAGACCCTGTATGAAAGAACTGGATTGCATGGACACCTCCTCCTGAAAGGGTTAATGAGCGCCGGTGATGCATTCGGAGGTACCCAGGAGCCGAAGATCCGAAGATGCCACCACACCACTGCGGTCGGGACCTTTGAACCCTAACGGAGGTGTCAAAACTTTGGCGAGATTGCTGGAACGGCACCGCTGGCTGATGCCGCTGCTGCTGTGGCTGCTCACTCTGATGCTCTGGCTACCAGGCCTGGGAAACCTTCCGCTGCGCGACTGGGACGAAGGTCGCGTGGCCACTGTCGCCCGCTCCAGCACCAGCCTGCTGCCAGTTAAGTGGCAGCAGCCTTACCTCAACAAACCCCCCGGTCTTCATGCCCCAATGGGCCAGCTGATCCGTCTCCACGGAGAACAGGAAGTTCTGGTGCGACTGTTGCCGGCGCTGCTCTCAAGCCTTGCGGTGCCGATGATTATGCTGGTACGGCGAGAGCTAGGTGGCCCCCACCAGCAACGCCGGGCCTTATTAACCAGTGTGGTGTTGATGACCCTGCTGCCTATGGCACGTCACGGTCGTCTGGCCATGCTGGACGGCGCTTTAGTGACTTGCAGCCTGTTGCTGTGGTGGGGCTGGCTGCGAGCCCGTCAGCACCCCTTCAGAGCGCTGACCGCAGGACTCGCCGGCAGTGGCGTGCTGCTGCTCAAACCACCGGCACTGCTGGGGTTGGGCCTGATCGCCCTGGTCGTGGGCGGCGGCAGCAGCTGGCCGCGCTGGCGCGGCTGGATCGGCCTCAGTCTGGGGTTACTACCTGGACTGAGCTGGCATCTCTGGCACTGGAGTGTGCGCGGCGACGCTGCGCTGTTGATGTGGGGCGGCCAGGGACTGGCTCGCATCACCAGCAGCGTCGGGGATGGCCATGGCTGGTGGACCCCATGGGTGGAGGTGCTGGAGGGAGGCTGGCCCTGGCTGTTGCTGCTGCCCATCGGTCTGCTCGGAGCCTGGCGGCAACGTCATCACACTGCCGGTCGCTGGCAGCTGGGGCTGCTGATCGGCAGTGCGGCCCTGGTGCTGCCGCTGCGCACCCAGTTGCCCTGGTACAGCCACCTGCTCTGGCCCCCCCTGGCCCTGCTTTGCGCGGAAGGGCTGGACCAGCTGCTGGCCTCCGGTAGGCCACAGTGGGTGAGTCGGTGCTGGCAGGGTCTTGGCCTGGCACTGAGCCTAGGCGGACTGGCCACGCTGCTGATCCCTGCACCACCACTGCCCAGCATCAGCCTGCTGCTGGCGGGGCTCGGGCTGCTGCTGGGGGGCCAGGCCATCAGACATCCCCTAACCCAGCGCCGCCGACAAGGCCTTGTGATACTCGTGATCGGCTGGGGACTGGCTCTGTTGGCCCTCTGGCACAGCCGTCTCTGGCTGTGGGAACTGAATGAAAGCTGGGATCCACGGCCTGTGGCAACTCAGGTGCGTGCCCTGCCGGCCGATGCACCCGTCTGGCTGAAGGGTCCCACCCGACCATCCCTCGGATGGTACGCAGGCCGAAATCTGCTGCAATACCGAAAAAGTGAGCCACCCAAAGGGCTCTATTGGTTGGTGAGCAACAAGCCGATGCCGGGTTGCCTGCCGAGCAAGAAACCGGCCGCCGGTGAGTGGCAGCTGTGGCGTTGCGAATGAAGCCACGACGACAGCTCTGGATCCTTGCTACTGCCCTCGGGCTGATCGGCTGGAGCGTCAGCGCCCTTCGCCATCACTGGCTGCAGAGCAATGCCTACGACCTCGGGTTGTTCGATCAGTGGGTCTGGCTTATTAGCCAGGGTCTTCCGCCAATCTCCTCGATGGAGCACGTTCACGTGCTGGCGGATCACGGCGCCTGGTTGCTATACAGCTTCAGTTCCTTTTACAAGCTGCTGCCATCAGTGCAGTGGCTGCTCGCAGGTCAGGCCCTGGCTCTGAGCCTCACCGCCATTCCGATCTGGTGGTTGGCCAAGCAGGCCGGAGTCTCCAGGAAAGGCCGTTGGCTGGCCTGCGGGCTGTGGTGGCTGCAACCGGTTGTCTTCAACACCCTGTTATTTGACGTGCACCCGGAGACCTGGGTGATGCCCGCGTTTGCCTGGGCCCTGTGGGCCGAACGAGCGGACCGCCCCCGCCTCTGGTTGGCCCTACTGCTGCTGATGCTGGGAGCCCGGGATGGGCTGGTGCTGGTGATCGGGGGCATGGGACTCGATCTGGCGTGGCGGCGGCGCTGGCGCTGGAGTGCCAGCGCTGCCGGACTGGCAGCAGGTTGGTTGCTGCTGCT
Source organism: Synechococcus sp. AG-670-A05 (assembly GCA_003211535.1). GTDB lineage: Bacteria > Cyanobacteriota > Cyanobacteriia > PCC-6307 > Cyanobiaceae > Parasynechococcus. The sequence goes on from QCSJ01000032.1 coordinate 18,685, forward strand.
CAGCTGCTGGCTCTACCCCTGGCTGCGCGATGGCGATGGGCCCAAGGCCGCGGCTCGAATGTTTAGTCATCTCAGCGGCGGGCCGATGCAGATCCTGCAGAACCTCGACTGGAGCGGAGGCGTTCAGTACCTATTGCTGCTCAGCCTGCCCTGCCTCTGGCTTTGGCGACGGCAATCACTGCCGACGTTGCTGATCGGGATGCCCCTTGTGCTGGTGAATCTGCTGTCAGCCTCCGCCAGCTACCGCACCCTGATCCACCACTACAGCCTTCCCCTAGCGGTCGTGGCCGTAATGGCGGCCATCGACGGTGGACTGGCGGCGGGTCGACTCCGCCGCGGACCGGACTGGGCCCTGATCTGGGCGACAGTTTGCTGGCTGGCCCTGGCCAAGCCCTGGTTCTTTTTCGGTCCTTACCCACAACGTCTGCCCAGCCTCGGGAGCACCCAGGAAGCAATCGCGCTAATACAACAGGATGACGCCGTGCTCACAACGAGTTACCTGGTGCCGCACCTGAGTCAACGCAGCACGATCTCTTTCCCCAAGCGTTCGTCGAGCCACACCCTGGACAAAAGTCCATGGACGGCACTGCTGCTGAATCCTGAGGATCCCGGCTGGGGTTCAAAGCGGTCGGTGCAGCGCGACCTGCTCAATCAAGCCAGCGACAGGAACTGGTCTTGCCAGCGCTGGAGCTCCGGTCTGACGCTGTGTCAGCAGCCCGCCGTAGAACCACCGTCCCGCCCTGGAAATGCACCAGGAGGTAGCGGCTAGACCGATGCAGCGCCTTGAGTTCCCTGCGGATCAATCGCTGCTGGTTGCGCTCGCGCTTCAACAACGCAGCCAGAGGGGGGTAATAACCGAGAAACGCCACCACCCAATCCACCGACTGGTAGGCCCCCTGGCGATCGCTGTAGCGGGTGTATTTCGGGAAGCGGATCACGACCTCCCGTTGCGCCAACACCGGCAAAAGGGGCGTGTCGGCCGCCACGCTGGCCTGGTCTGGAACGAGCGCTACCGCTCAACCTCAGCCGCCTGGCGCTCCAACATCGCCGGCACATGCAACTAGGGCACAACTCTGTCGGGAATCATTGCTAAAAGGCTGCGGTAGGGGTTGCCCAGCAGGGCCAGCACCTACCCCAGGCTGAGGGCTGCTGTCCAGCTACGCCACAGCCAGCGCCTGAACCAGAGCTCGGGATGGCTCTGCCACAAGAGAACGGCGCCAAGATAAAGCCCCAACATCAGGGCCAGCACGTACCGCAGCGTGACTGCCATAGCGGTGCGTCCCTGCGAAACCAGGGCAATCAGCAGCGACACCGCCACCAGCAACGCCGCATCCACCGAGAGCAAGGGAACAAACAGGAGCGGCAGGGTGAGGGCGAGTACAAAGCCGAGGGTGGCGCCCGGGGGCGAGATCAAGGCCTGCACCAGGGCCAGGGGACGCTGCAGCACCCACCATCACGGCCGGGGTCCCCCCCGAAACATCATCCACCAGATGGCCGAACTTCTCCTTCAGGAAGCAATTCGACAAGGCTCCGGTGATGCGTTGGTCGGGACGGCGAACCAGGCTCCAAAGCCCGTGGAAAACAACAGCATCCCACTGTCTTCTCGCACAAACAGCAACATGGCGCCCGGGTGGCGAGCACCAGCACAAGCAATTGGCTCCACTCCACCAGGCCACCCTCGCCAAACACCAGATTTTTGTAGGCGTCCCGGTCCGGCGAGCCGGTCTTCAAGTCGACAAACAACGGAAGCACAAGCGCCAGCTGACCCCAAATTGCACGGGTACTGCACTAATAGGCCCATGGATCGGCAACCGACAGCAACCGCAACCACCACGAACAGAGCAGCGATGGCGGTCTTAAGGGCTCAACCCTGTCTATTCATCACAGCCACCAACCCGCCCAATGCGCCAAGCGCAAGTTAAGCAAAAATTTAGAAACGAAGACTAAGACCGGGGTCCATCCCTTGCACAAGCTAACCGTGATTCAGCAACCCACTGCAGCGGACCCAAGCCAGATCGGAATCATTCCCCTCACACCAAAATCGATCCGCAACCTGCTGAAGGCAATCACCGCGGGGTTTCTAATAGCCCACAGCGTCGTGCAAGTGGGCATTTACGGCTTCGGGGCAGAGAAGCATTGGCTCGACAGCCTCAACATGGACCGGGAGCTCAACCTGCCCACCCTGTTCAGCAGCACGCTGTTGCTGATGGCAGCCCTGTTGATGCGACGACTGGGGCAGAGCAGCGATCAAATCGTGGCCCAGGACTGGCGTTTGCTGTCAAAGATTTTTATCTTTCTGGCACTCGACGAAGCCCTTCAGATCCACGAGATCCTGATCATTCCAGGGCTCAGAAACCAGGTACACCCAGCTCTGGCGTCCACCTGGGTGGTGCCCTACGCCATCCTTGTCCTCATTCTACTGAGGCGCTTTCGCCGCTTCCTTGGCTCGATCTCCCAAGCAACGTCATCACGGTTGATGCGATCAGGTGCCGTCTACATCGGCGGTGCCATCGGCATGGAGATGGTCGGCAGCTATTTAGTTCGATCAAGCCTGATCCGCCTGCATAGTCCCTGGTATGGAGCCATCACAGGCCTAGAAGAAGCTTTTGAGCTATTTGGCATCATTTTGCTAATCGATGCACTGTTGCGAGCACTGCTCGATCAACGCAACAGCATTGATCTCACCTTGCGTCTAAACATTGATTCAGACGACAACTGAAC
>QCSJ01000033.1 GCA_003211535.1 Synechococcus sp. AG-670-A05
ACCCGCCCGAGGTAGCCAAGCAGGATCACACTGAGGCTGCTGAAGCAGACCAGGGGGTGAGCAAAGCTGCGCAGCAGGAATCCCAGTGCGATGTAACCGAGGGCAATGCCCGCAAGGGTGGACAGAAGTGCTGCCCGTGGCAGCCAGCGACGCAGGCTCTCGGCAGCGAAGGCACCCAGGGTTTCGATCAGACCGGACCCCAGGCAAGCCATCAGTCCCACCTGCCAGGAGCGCTCCACGGCCTCCGCTTCGCTCAGCCCTGCATCGAGAGCCGCCAGCTTGGCCGGGAGCATCACCAGAAACACAAAGGCGAACAGGCTCACCGTGTTGACGCCATAGGGAAGTGCTGTGCAGTCGTTCCTGTGCTCCTGCCGGGCCAGCCGCCTGGCCTGCTGGGCATAGATCAGGTTTCCCAGCAGCAGGCTGATGCCTGTCGCCGGCAGGATCGTTCCGAACAGGAGGCTGTCGGGGAAGCCGAGCACCATGCGGCACAGGCTGATGATCAGCAGGATTTGAATGAGGTTGTTCAGACCCAGCCCGAGGAGACCGTCGAGATCACCGTTCTGAATGTCGAGCCGCTTGAGGAGGTGTGTTGACAAACAGTTCGTCGCGTCGAGATCAGCCTGGCCTTTCCCATACAGTCCGCTCAACCGCAATCAGCGGCTTGGACTGGCAGTCTCCGGCTCTGACCCGTGCCCTGGATCGATGGCTGGAAGAGGACATCGGCCGCGGTGATCTGACGGCCCCTGCCTTGCAGGGCCAGCAGGGGCAGGCCCATTGGCTTGCCAAACAGCCGGGTCGATTCTGTGGTGGCCTGTTGGTGCAGCGCTTGTTCCAGCGGCTTGATTCTGAGGTGAGCGTTCGTCTGCTGCGGCAGGACGGCGACGCTGTCGAGGCCGGGGACTGCCTGCTGGAGCTGCAGGGGCTGGCTACGGCCCTAGTGGCGGGGGAACGCACCGCCTTGAACCTGGCCATGCGGCTTTCGGGCATTGCCACCGCTACCGCTGAATTGGTGGCCCAGCTCCAGGGAACTGGTGTGCGTCTGGCCAGTACCCGCAAGACCACCCCTGGGCTTCGCCTGCTTGAGAAATACGCGGTGCGCTGCGGTGGTGGCATCAACCACCGCATGGGGCTGGATGACGCGGCCATGCTCAAGGAGAACCACATCGCTTGGGCAGGGAGCATTACGGCGGCCATCGCGGCCGTGCGCGCGCAGGCTCCCTGGCCCACGTCCGTGATTGTGGAAGCCGAGACGGAAGCCCAGGCGCTGGAGGCGGTGCAGGCGGGCGCCAATGGGGTGCTGCTCGATGAATTCACCCCCGAGCAGCTCACGCAGCTGGTGCCGCGCCTGCGGGACTGCAGCACTAGTGGGGTGGTGCTGGAGGCCTCGGGCATTCAGCCAGAGCAGTTGCAGGCTTTCGCTGCCACCGGCATCGATCTGATCTCCACCAGTGCGCCGGTCACCCGCAGCCGCTGGTTGGACCTGAGCATGCGTTTCACCTGAAGAGGGATGATCGGTGCCGGATGTTCCGGCCCTGATGCTCAGCCTGTCCCACACCCTGGAGGCCCAGCTGCGGGCGGCGATGCAACGGGCCTTCCCGGAGGCCGATGCGGGGCTGGACCCCCAGCTCGCCCCCGCCAGCAAGCCGGAATTCGGCGACTTCCAGGCCAACGGTGCGCTGCCCCTGGCCAAGCCCCTGAAGCAGGCCCCACGGCAGATCGCCACGTCGATTGTGGAGGAGCTGCAGGCCGATCCCGCCTTCACAGATCTGTGCCTGGAGCCCCAGATCGCCGGGCCTGGCTTCATCAACCTCACGATTCGCCCGGAGCGGCTGGCGGCGGAGGTGTCGGCCCGGCTGGGGGACGAGCGTCTCGGTGTGCCGGCGGTCAGCAATGCGGCGCCAGTGGTGGTGGATTTCTCCAGCCCCAACATCGCCAAGGAGATGCATGTGGGGCATCTGCGCTCCACGATCATCGGCGACTCGCTGGCGCGCGTGCTGGAGTTCCGCGGCCATCCGGTGCTACGCCTCAATCACGTGGGCGACTGGGGCACCCAGTTCGGCATGCTGATTACCCACCTCAAGCAGGTGGCGCCAGAAGCCCTGGACACCGCCGATGCGGTGGATCTGGGAGACCTCGTGGCCTTCTATCGCGAGGCCAAGAAGCGCTTCGACGACGATAAAGCCTTCCAGACCACCTCCCGCGATGAGGTGGTGAAGCTGCAGGGGGGTGATCCGGTGTCGCTCAAGGCCTGGGGCCTGCTCTGCGATCAGTCACGGCGTGAGTTCCATAAGATCTACAACCGGCTTGACATCCGCCTCAGTGAGCGCGGCGAATCGTTTTATAACCCCTTTTTGCCGTCGGTGATTGTTGGGCTGAAGGCCGCCGAACTGCTGGTCACCGATGACGGTGCCCAGTGCGTGTTCCTCGAGGGTGTGCAGGGCAAGGACGGCAAGCCCCTGCCGTTGATCGTGCAGAAGAGCGACGGCGGCTTCAACTACGCTACAACTGATCTGGCGGCGATCCGCTATCGCTTTGGCTCGGCTCCGGAGGGAGATGGCGCCCGCCGCGTGGTGTACGTCACCGACGCCGGCCAGGCGAACCATTTCGCCGGGGTGTTCCAGGTGGCCGAACGAGCCGGTTGGATTCCGAATGGTGCGCGCCTCGAGCACGTGCCTTTTGGCCTGGTGCAGGGGGAGGACGGCAAGAAGCTCAAGACCCGCGCAGGTGACACCGTGCGTTTGCGGGATCTGCTCGATGAAGCCGTCGAGCGGGCCGAAACCGATCTGCGTTTTCGCCTCAAGGAGGAGGAGCGCAGCGAGTCGGAGGAGTTCATCCAGCATGTGGCGGGCACCGTGGGTTTGGCAGCGGTCAAATATGCCGACCTCAGCCAGAACCGGATCACCAACTACCAGTTCTCCTTCGATCGGATGCTGGCGTTGCAGGGCAACACAGCGCCCTATCTGCTTTACGCCGTGGTGCGCATCGCCGGTATCGCCCGCAAGGGGGGCGACCTTGCGGCCACCAATGCACAACTGCAGTTCAGCGAACCCCAGGAATGGGCCCTGGTGCGGGAGCTGCTCAAGTTCGACGCTGTGATCGCTGAGGTGGAGGAGGAGCTGCTGCCCAACCGGTTGTGCAGCCACCTGTTCGAGCTCAGTCAAGTGTTCAACCGCTTCTACGACCAGGTGCCGGTGCTCAAGGCCGATCCTGAAGCGCTGGCATCCCGCCTCGCCCTCTGCCGTTTGACGGCCGACACCCTCAGACTGGGGCTCGGATTGCTGGGCATCGCCACCCTGGACCGCATGTGAGCGACAACATCCAACGGTTCACACCCGGTGCTGCTCCGGCTGCTAGGGCCGCTGTGGAGCAGCTCAAGGCCTACAGCGCGCCGCTGGAGGACCGCCGCCAGATGCTACGGCTGGATTTCAACGAGAACACGATTGGCCCTAGCCCCCTGGTGGCCCAGGCGCTGCGCAACTTCAGCACGGAAGAGATTGCCGTGTATCCGGAGTACGACGGCCTGCGGGAGGCGGTGGTGCAGAACCTGCTGGAAACCGGCTGCCGGCAGGGGTTGAAGCCTGATCAGGTGGGCCTGTTCAACGGTGTGGATGCCGCCATCCATGCGGTGTTTCAAGCCTTTGGCGATGCCGGTGAGACGTTGCTGACCACAGTGCCCACCTTTGGGTACTACAGCCCCTGCGCCGGGATGCAGGGCATGACCATCGAGGCGATCCCCTACGAAGGGGAAAGATTCGACTTCCCCCTGGCGGTCATTCAGGAGTCATTAGCGGCCCGCCCGCCGCGATTGCTGTTGATCTGCAACCCCAACAATCCCACCGGCACGCGCTTGCCTGCGGATCAGGTGATCGCCCTGGCGGCCTCAGCCCCGGGCACCTTGGTGGTGGTGGATGAGTTGTATGAGGCCTTCACCGGCGACAGCGTGCTGCCGAGCGCTGACTTCACGGTCACACCCAACCTGCTGGTGTTCCGCTCCCTGGCCAAGACGGCCGGTTTAGCTGGTCTGCGGATTGGCTTTGCCATCGGCCATGCCGATGTGGTCGATCGGATCAGCCGCGTCACGGGGCCTTACGACGTCAACAGCGTGGCCGTGGCCGCGACGTTCGCTGCCTTGGCGGATCAGTCGTATGTGGATGCCTACGTGGCTGAGGTGCTGCGGGCTCGCGAGTGGACACTGCAGGCGCTGCGGAACGCTGGCATGCGCCACCACTGCGATGGCGGCAACTATCTGCTGGTCTGGCCTCAGCAGCCGGTGGCGGAGGTGGATGCGGCGCTGCGGGAGTTGGGAATCCTGGTGCGCTCGATGGCGGGCAAGCCCCTGATTGATGGATGTTTTCGAGTGAGCATCGGCACCACCAGCCAGATGCAGCGCTTCGTGGAGGCCTATCTCCGCCTCGACCCATGAGTCGGTTGCTGTTGCTGGCCACCGGAGGCACCATCGCCGGCTGTGCGGACGACAGTGCGACGCTGAACGACTACACCGCGGGTGTGTTGGGGGGTGATGCCCTGCTGGCGGCGGTGCCGCAGCTGCAGGACCTTGCGACAATCAGCTTTGAGCAGATCGCCAATGTCGACAGTGCCGACCTGTCGTTTGCACATTGGCGTGCGCTGGTGGGGCGCATTCGTGACGCCTTAGCAGAAGACTTAGAGCTGAGCGGGGTGGTGATCACCCATGGCACCAACACCCTCGAGGAAACAGCCTGGTTGCTGCAGTTGATGCTCGACGATCCCCGGCCGGTGGTGCTGGTGGGGGCGATGCGGCCGGCCACGGCCCTCAGCGCTGATGGACCACTCAACCTTCTTCAAGGCGTGCAGGTTGCCTTGAGCCCCGCAGCCCGCGGCCACGGCGTGTTGGTGGTGATGGATGGCCAGATCCATGGCGCCCAGGGGGTCACCAAGCTGGCCACCCAGGGGGTGGGGGCGTTCGCTAGCCCCGGCAGCGGGCCCTTGGGTTGGGTGGACGACCTTGGCGTTCATCTGCTGATGGCGAGCGGATCTCGGCAGGTGCCTTTCGCAGAGCTCGCGTTGCCGGAGCTATGGCCCCAGGTGCCGATCCTTTATGGCTGTGTGGAGCCCCATCCGCTCCTGCTCAACGCCTGTCTCCGCGCCGGTATTACGGGCCTGGTGTTTACCGGCACGGGTGCCGGCCAGCTTTCGGCCGGCGAATGCCGTGTGTTGGAGGGTTGGGCTGGCAAGCGGCCGTTAATGCTGCGGGCCAATCGCTGTGGATCAGGCCCCGTGCATGCGTGCTCAGAGGATGAACGGCTCGGGCTGCTGCCTGCAGGCAGCCTTAATCCCCAGAAAGCACGGGTGTTGTTGCTGTTGGCGTTGATTGCAGGACTGGACCGTGGCGGTCTGGCAGAGCTTGTTAGCGCAAGACCGTGATCACGGTGGTGTTGGGCAGCTTGGCGGGGAGGTTGACGCTGCGGCCTGGATTCACAACGGTTGTGCCGCCCATGGCTTCAAGGAAAGGCTGAACTCCCCCTTGGTCGCAGTTGGCGGGGGCGTCGCCATGGACGTATTGCACTGGAATCACCCGTTTCGGGTTGAGCTGCTTCACCACCGCAGCAGCTTCCGAGCCCTCGTAGATTTTGTCGCCACCTCCAACGCCGATGATCAGCACATCGGGGCGGCCCAGCAGTACGCGGTCAGCACCGTTGATCGGCCCTGCGGTGGCACCGACATGGGCGAACTCCAGGCCTCCCTGTTGCCAGCGCCAGATCGTGGCGTTGCCGAAACGACGGCCTTCGATTCGGTCGTGCGGGCTGGCGAAACCCTCCAGATTCAGGCCACCAACCTTGTAAGAGCCTGGTGCCACCAGGAAACGGCCTGAAGCAATGCCGCGGGCTCCTTCGTCAGCCAGTTCGGAGCTGGCCAGAATGACCCCGGCGTTGACGCGCGGTTCCGGCAAGCCCGCCGCACAACCCACCGCTTTGTAGGGATTGAGCAGCACCGACCGACCGCCACCCTGAATCAACAGTGCCCTTTGGCCATAGCTGGCAATGCTGACGCCCCCGGCAAGGGCCGTTGAATGCAGGCTAAGTGCCAGTCCAGTGGCGGCAAATGCAGCTGAGCGCAGGACCGACATGTGGGACTTCAATCTGAGATCGGACGCTAACAGCGTTCTCAGCTGGCTTCGCTCAAAAAGTTAGCCAGCAGCTGGTGCCCGGATTCGGTCAGCACGCTTTCAGGATGGAACTGTACCCCCTGTAGATGGCGATGTTGGCGATGACGCAGGCCCATGATCGTGCCGTCCTCCAACCAGGCCGTCACTTCCAGGCAGTCCGGCAGCGAGCTGCGTTCGGCGATCAGGGAGTGGTACCGCGTCGCCGTGAGGGGCTGAGGCAGTCCGGCGAACACCCCTTCACCGTTATGCAGCACTGGAGACGTTTTGCCGTGCATTTGCTGGCTGGCACGTACGACGCGGCCGCCATGCACCTGAGCGATGGCCTGGTGACCCAGACAAACTCCAAGGGTGGGAATGCTGGGGGACAGATCTCTTAGCACTTTCAGGCAGACGCCGGACTGGTCCGGATCGCCAGGACCTGGCGACAGCAGAATCGCGTCAGGCTTTAGATCTCGGATCTGAGTAAGGGTGAGAGCATCGTTGCGGTGCACCTGAAGATCCGCCGCGATGGGGTGGTGGGGGGCCAGCTCACCTAGGTACTGCACCAGGTTGAAGGTGAAGCTGTCGTAGTTATCGATGACCAGCAGCATCAGCGGGAACTCAGAAATTCAGGCGGAGCAGCAACGGTGGCAACAGCAGGAACAAGGCGATCAGCAGGGAGCTGATGGCGGCCACCAGCACGGCGGCGGCGGCACAGTCCTTGGCAATGCGGGCGAGGGGGTGATAGCGACGACCGATGGCCAGATCCACCACCGCCTCGATCGCGGTGTTGAGCAGTTCGAGCACCAGCACGGCCGTGACCGTGAGCGCCAGCACCGCCATGCGGATTAGATCCAGTTGCAGCACAACCGCCAGGCCGAACACCACCGCGCCAATCACCAAGTGAATGCGGAAATTGCGCTGGCTGCTGAAGGCATAGCCCAGACCCTGGGCTGCATAGCGGAAGCTTGCGGGCAAGTCTCCCGCAATTCGCCAGCTGCGGCGTCGTGTCGCCAACTTGACGGCCTTGAGTTCGTTCTCCACCGGCAGAGGGATCTCAGCGGGCATTGCCGTCAAGTGTGGTGTCCACCGGATACAACTCCGTGGCCTGAACGTTACCTCCACCCTCGAGAAGCTGCTCCTGCAGTTGCAGCATCGCGGCGAGGCTGGCTTCATCCGGATGATCCCAGCCCAGCAGATGCAGCAGGCCGTGGCTCACCAGCCAAAGCAGCTCACGGTTGAGGCTGTGCTCCTGTTCGGATGCCTGACGACGTGCCGTATCAAGCGAAATCACGATGTCACCGAGTTCCACCGACGACACGTCCGGCAAGGCTGGAGCTTCTTCCAACACTGCAAACGACAGCACATCCGTGGCTTGGTTCCGTTGCCGCCAGGTGCTGTTGAGCGTGGCGATGGTTCTGTCGTCGGTGAAGCGCAGCCCCAGGCACAGTTCATCCGCCTGGCGAACCACCCCTGGACAGGGCAGTGATGGGGTGGTGCAGATCGTCTGGATCCAATCCATCAAGATTGTCTGCCAGGTTTGAAGCTCCGCCAGGGACGCCTGGTCTTCAGGGGCCCAGGGGCCGTCAGCATCGAGCGCCAGATCAAGCTCCATGCTTATCCAGGCAGGGAGGGTTTCCCCAGCCAAGCCACAAGGGTGATGAAGCCGAGGAAACCTATGGCGGTCAGGCCGAAGTGAAACAGGCTCTTACTCCCTTTGCGCACCATGTTGCGCATCGCCTGTTTGACGAAGCTCGGTGGTGGGGTGCTCTCAGTCGTCATAAGGTCAGGAATCGGCGTCGGCGCTCTCGACACCCTGGCGCAAGGACGCGTCGATAAAGGGGTCGAGGGCCCCGTCCATCACCGCCTGCACATCATTAGTTTCCTCACCGGTGCGCAGGTCTTTGACCATCTGATACGGATGGAACACGTAGTTGCGGATCTGGTTGCCCCAGGCCGCTTCAACGATGTCGCCGCGGATATCAGCGATTTCGGCAGCTCGCTGTTCCTGGGCGATCACCAGCAGCTTGGCCTTGAGCAGCGCCATCGCTTTCTCCTTGTTCTGGAGCTGGGAGCGTTCCTGGGTGCAGCGCACCGCCAGGCCGGTCGGGATGTGCAGGATCCGAACCGCTGTCTCCACCTTGTTGACGTTCTGGCCGCCGGCGCCACCGGAGCGACTGGTGGTTACCTCCAGATCCTTCTCCGGGATGTCGATGTCGACCTCCGCATCGATCTTGGGCATCACCTCGATGCCCGCGAAGCTGGTTTGGCGCTTGTCGTTGGCGTTGAACGGTGAGATGCGCACCAGACGGTGGGTGCCTTTCTCGTTGCGTAGATAGCCGTAGGCGTACCGCCCCTCCACCTCGATCGAGGCGCTCTTGATGCCTGCTTCCTCCCCTTCGGAGAGTTCATTCACGGTCACCTTCATTCCGTGGTCTTCCGCCCAGCGGGTGTACATACGCAGCAACATTTGTGCCCAATCCTGGGCATCGGTGCCGCCGGCACCGGCATTGATGCTGAGAACAGCGCCTTCCTTGTCGTAATCGCCGCTGAGCAGGCGTTCCAGCTCCCAGCGGTCCAGGCCCTGGCGCAGCTGGGTGAGTCCCTCCTGGGCCTCAGAGAGCATCTCCTCGTCCGGCTCCAGCTCGTAGAGCTCCAGAGTTGCCTTGGCGTCATCCACAGCGCCACCCCAGTCCGCAAGCTGTTGGAGCTGCGCCTTCACCTCATCCAGACGACGCATCTGCTTCTGGGCTGCCTGTTGGTCGTCCCAGAAATCAGGTTGGGCGGCGAGTTGTTCGAGGTCCTGTTGTCTGGCCTTCAGTGCGGGGACGTCAAAGACAGTCCTGGGCATGGCCCAGGCGGTCAGTGAGCTCGGAGAGATCGCGCTTGAAGTCGGTGAGATCCAGCAAGGACTGCAGTTTTGATCCGTTGATGACGCTATCAGTGCCACTGCTGCATAGGATCCGCAGAACCGAAGCAGCTCCATGGCAAAGGTCGAGATTTACACCTGGCGCACCTGTCCGTTCTGCGTTCGCGCCAAGGGCCTGCTGGACCGCAAGGGTGTGGGTTACACCGAGCACTCCGTTGACGGTGATGAACCCGGCCGTGATGCGATGGCGTCCCGTGGTGATGGTCGACGCAGCGTCCCCCAGATCTTCATCGACGACCGCCACATCGGCGGTTGCGATGACCTCCACGCCCTCGAGCGTGCCGGTGAGCTGGATCCCCTGCTGAAGGCCTGAGCCATGCGCCAGCTGTTCGTGCTGGATCCGCTGTCACAGATCCGGCCGGAGAAGGATTCCACCGCCGCGTTGATGCAAGCGGCTCAGCGGGCTGGTGATGACATCTGGGCATGCACGCCTTCGAATCTGATCGCCCGAGGCGATGAGCCCCTGGCGGTTGCTTTGCCGGTGACACCGGACCCCTGGATCTCTGTTGGTGCTCCAGAACGTAAGGCCCTGTTGGGGTTTGACGTGATCTGGATGCGGAAGGATCCACCCGTCGATGAGGCGTATCTCTACGCCACGCATCTGCTGGAGGTCGCTGAGCGGGCCGGCGTTCGTGTGTTGAACCGTCCCGGTGCACTGCGGGCCTGGAACGAAAAACTTGGCGCTCTGCGCTTCAGTCGCTGGATGGCGCCCACATTGGTGGCTGGCCGGGTCAGTGAACTGATGGTCTTTGCCAAGGAGCAGGGTGACGTCGTGCTCAAGCCCCTTGGTGGTCGCGCCGGTCTTGGAGTGATTCGCGTGCAGGCCGAGGCTCCGGGCCTGAAGGCCCTGTTGGAGTTGGTGACGGAACAGGAACAGCTGCCGGTGATGGCGCAACGTTTTCTTCCTGACGTGACTGAAGGCGATAAGCGGATTCTGTTGGTGGATGGTGACCCTCTCGGTGCTGTGAACCGTCGCCCGTCGGCGGGTGAGTTCCGCAGCAATCTGGCGGTGGGTGGACAGGCTGAGGCGACGGAACTAACTGAGCGTGAGCGTCAGATATGTGCAGCGCTGGCGCCAGCGCTTCGGGCCGAGGGTCTGTTTTTCGTCGGCATCGATGTGATCGGCGGCATGCTCAGCGAAATCAATGTCACTAGTCCCACTGGAGTGCGGGAGGTGGAACGGCTGATGCATCAGCCCCTGGCGGATCAGACGATCGAACGGTTGCGTTCACTGGTCTGAAGTTCCATTTGGTCGGCCAGCACGGCCAGCTTCAGTTCCACTTCCTCTCGCTCACGTTCAGCGATGGACCCGCGCACCAGGCCTGCTCCGGCAGTGAGATCAAGATGGTTCCCTCTGGCGTGACCACAACGGATGGCCACCCGCAGCTCAGCATCCCCGGCGCTGTCGATCCAGCCGATCGGTGCGGCGTAACAGCCGCGTTCGAATGGTTCGAGGGTCCGCAGCCACGCCATGGCTTCCCGTCGCGGTAAGCCGGCGACGGCAGGGGTTGGATGCAGTTGTTCCGCCAGGCTCAGTACAGGTCTTCCCTGCACTTCAGCCGTGATCGGAGTGTGCAGATGGGTGAGTTGGCCGTGGCGGGCCAGTTGCGGCTGCCGTCGGCGACAGGGTGTCAGTCCCATGTGCCGCAATTGGTTGGTGAGTGTGTCCACCACCAGTTCATGTTCGCGGCGGTCCTTGTCGGAGCGCAGCAGTTGGTTGCCGTCATCACCTTCACCCGCTGTGCCAGCAAGGGCATCGCTGCGCAGCCAGCCCCCTCTCAGGCTCAGCAGGCGCTCGGGTGAAGCGCCGAAGAACACATCATCCGCATTTCGCTGCCACAGAAAGCGGCAGCTGCCGGCCTGCTGACGCCGCAATCGTTGCAGCAGGGGCAGGGGATTGAAGCGGTTGTCCAGATCAATGGTGTGTCGCACCGCCAGCACCAGCTTGTGCAGCTCTCCGCCGTTGACCAATTCGATGCCGCGCTCAACAGCACGGCTGTACCTCTGTTTCCAGAGATTGGGATTTCCGTTGGTCAGCTGCGTCGGTGATCGCCTGGATGCAATCGAGGGCAATTCATCTTGAAGTCGTTTGTTTTTGAGCCAAAGCTGTTCGGCCAGATCCCGTGCTTCGGCTGCGGAGTTGACGACCCCATTGAGGCGCAGCCAGCCACGGCGTCCTTGACGGGTGAGCTGCCAGCGGGGCAGCACCGCTTCAACGGCTGGGGGGTGCATCGCTCCGTGGTGGTGTTCTCCGACCTGATCGAAGAAACGGAAGCGCAGCAAAACCCTCGGTCTGGCCTGGGCGGGACTGGCAGCGCTGGTGTCCACCAGACGGCTGAGGCTCAGATCGGAAAAGCGCTGGGCCAGTTCGAAGCGACGAGCACCGGCCAGTTCCAGTTGCTGGCAGGACCCAGCGGTAGCCAGACAGAGCCCTGGGGCACCATCCATCAGCATCTGGAACGACGCTCGATCCGCCAGCACCGGCAGGGCCTGGAGGGGGTCGATCCCGTCTAGGGGCAGAACCAGGCTGAGCAGTGTGTCTTCGCCACCAGCAGCTGACCAGCCCTGCCGGGAGGCCTCGAGAACACTGCTGAAAGAACAATCAGCCGACATCTGCGGCGATTCCGGCCAGGGTTACTGCTCAAATGTATGGGTCATCACCCGGCGGAATCGGGTCCAGTCCATGGTTGAGCCGCAGGCTGTCGCATCCCGTTACGCCGATCGGCGCCTGCTCTGGAAAGCTGCGATCAAGTGGCCGATGTATTCCGTGGCCGTGATGCCGGTGCTGCTGGCGGCGGGTTGGCGGATCGGTGCCCTCGGATCACTGCGCTGGACGCAGCTGTTCGGGTTTTTGCTGGCGGCCATCCTGCTGCTGCTGTGGGAGAACCTCAGCAACGACCTGTTTGATGCCGAAACCGGAGTCGACGCCACGGGCAAGCCCCACTCGGTGGTGAATCTCACCGGACGTCGGGACCGGGTGGCTTGGGCGTCCCTGGTATCTCTGGGTTCTGGACTGGGTCTGATGGCCTGGTTGGCCTGGTGCAGCTCAGCCCTGGTGCTGGCCCTGGCGTTGCTGTGCTGCGGGCTGGGTTACGTCTACCAGGGCCCACCGTTTCGGCTGGGTTATCGAGGCCTGGGAGAACCGCTCTGCTGGCTGGCCTTTGGTCCTTGCGCCACCGCGGCCGCCCTGTTGGTTCTGGAACCCCGGGGGGCGGATGTCATCCCCTGGGCAACCGCCTTTCTGCTTGGGTCCGGGCCTGCTGTGGCCACCAGCCTGGTGCTGTTCTGCTCCCACTTCCATCAGGAGAAGGAGGACGCTGCCCACGGCAAACGTTCGCCGGTGGTGCGGCTGGGCACTGCTAGGGCAGCGGCCTTGGTGCCCTGGTTTGTGGCCTTGACGCTGGCGCTGGAGTGGCTGCCGCTTCTGCATGGAGACTGGCCTCCGACGGTCTTGCTGAGCGGCCTGGGGCTTCCGGCGGGCACGGCTTTGATCCGATTGATGCAGCGCTGTCATGACCAGCCGGACCGGATCAGCGGCAGCAAGTTTCTGGCCCTGCGCTTTCAGGCTTGGAACGGCCTTGGTCTGGCGTTGGGACTGGCCCTGGGGGGGGCTGTGATGCCTCTCCAGCTGCAGTGGCGCCGTTTTCGCTTTTTGCTGCAGCGGCCACTTCGCACTGCAGCGGGTGTGATTGAGGCCCGAGAGGGCTGGCTGCTGCGGCTCGAGGCAAGCAATGGTGCGCTTGGTTGGGGGGAGGTGGCGCCGCTCAATCCAGCCGAGCGCCCGCAGTGCGCGGTGGGTTTGGAACAGCTGGCAGGTCCCTGTCTGCACCGATCACTCCTGGAGGAGCGGCTGCCATGGCTGTCTCCCGCTCTGGCGTTTGGGGTCGGCGCAGCCCTGGCTGAGCTGGACGGTCTGGTGGGTATTTCAGCGCGAGAGGGCTGGCTCGCGGCGCCCAGGTCCGCTGCGCTGCTGCCGGCTGGTAATTGCATGTTGGATCAGCTTGAGCAACTGCTGGAGCAGCGGGGTCGTCAGCGGGAGTTGACGGTGAAGTGGAAGGTGGCGGCAAATCCGGATCCTCAGGAATGGTTGCTGCTGGAGACGTTGTTGGAGCGGTTGCCGTCCACGGCATCCCTCCGGCTGGATGCCAATGGGGGTTGGAACCGAGCCACGGCCCGCCGCTGGATGGAACGGCTGGTGGAGGATCCACGCTTCGCCTGGCTGGAGCAGCCCCTGGCGCCCAACGATCAAGAGGGATTGGAAGAGCTGGCGGGCCTGGGGCCGGTGGCTTTGGATGAATCCCTGGATCAGGATCCTTCGCTTCGGAACCGTTGGCGCGGATGGCAGGTGCGGCGTCCGCTTTTGGAGGGAGATCCCCGGCCGCTGTTGCGGCAGTTGCAGGAGTGTGTGCCGTATCGGATGCTCAGCACCGCCTTTGAAACGGGAATCGGGCGCCGCTGGCTGCATCATCTGGCGGCGCTCCAGCTGCAGGGGCCGACACCTGTGGCGCCGGGACTCGCTCCGGGTTGGTGTCCCGAGAGCCCCTTGTTCAGCGAGGATCCGGCGGCGGTGTGGGAGGCGGCCTCACTATGACGCCAGGTGAACTTCTGCAAGGGTTCCGCGACGGGCGCTGGATGCCCCTCAAGGGGGCGGAAGCTCTGCCGCAGCAGCTGTTGCCGCCCGGCCCGGGGGTGCTGGTGAGCAGCGGCGGCAGCACTGGTGGTCGGCGGATCTGTCTGCAACCCCTGGACCATCTCGATCAATCGGCGGCTGCAACCGCTCACTGGTTGCACAGCATCGGCCTGGATCCGTGGGAAGTGCTGATCTGCAATCCCCTGCCGATGCATCACATCAGTGGATTGATGCCCTGGTGGCGCAGCCGCTGCTGGGGGGTGCCCCATCTCGTCCTGGAGTCCGGTTGCCTCAAGCAGCCCCAGGGGTTGATCACGTTCTGCCAAGCACAGCCAGGTTGGGGTCAGCGTCCTGCCCTGTTGTCCTTAGTGCCCACTCAGCTCGGTCGGCTGCTGGCGGATCCCAGCGGCATCGACTGGTTGCAACGCTTCAGCGTGATCTGGGTGGGGGGTGCTGCGCTACCGGCTGTGATGGCCGATCAGGCCCGCCAGGCGGGTATCAGGTTGGCGCCCTGCTACGGAGCTACCGAGACGGCAGCGATGGTGGCGGCCCTGCCGCCGGAACGCTTCCTGCATGGCGAGACCAGTTGCGGCGCTCCGCTGATCGATGTTGAGCTGCGGCTGGCTGCTGATGGGGCTCTGGAGGTGAAAACGGGCCGTCTGGCAATGGCCTTTTGGCGGCCGGAGAACCCCCAACAGTTGCAGGACTTGAGCGACGCCAGTGGTTGGTGGCGTTCCGGTGATCGGGCTGTGCTGGAGGCGGATTTGTGCATTCTGGGCCGGTTGGATGGCGCCCTTCTCTCCGGTGGGGAGACGGTCTTTCCGGAACAGCTGGAGGCCCGCTTGCTGGCCTCAGACCTGCCACTCGAGGCGGTGTTGCTGCTGGGGCGTCCTGATGCGGACTGGGGTGAGCGGCTGGTGGGTCTGGTGCGCAGCAGCACGCCCGACATTGTTGAGCGGTTGCAGGACGTCACCCAGCCTTGGCCTGCTGCGGAGCGGCCCAAGCGCTGGCTGCTCTGCCCGGAGCTGGCGCCTTCCGAGGCCGGCAAGTGGCAACGGAGCCGATGGCAGGCCTGGTTGCAGTCGCAAGAATCAGTCCACCCGCCTGAACGCGATGGCTGAGCTGTCCGAAATCGAGATCAGCAACAAGAAGCTGGCGGCTGGACTGCTGGGGATCTTTCTGGGCTCCTTCGGGATCCACAAGTTTGTTCACAGCTACAACAACGTAGGCATCATCACGTTGGTTGTAAGCCTTGCCGTCGGTGTAATGACCTGTGGCATCGCCGCTGGCGTGATGTCGATTTCGGGTTGATCGAGGGGGTCACCTACCTCACCAAATCCAACGACGAATTTCGCGAGCTCTACCTCGATCAGGAGAAGCCCTGGTTCTGATGGCGAGCTCTGGCCTCCTGCGATCCGTCAGCACGGCACTGCTTTCTACGACCGCACTGTTCAGTACGGCAGCCCTCATCGGCCATGGGCCAGCGGGGTTTCATCCGGTGGCCTGGGCAGCTGCCTTGTTCCCCCTGCAATGTGTAGCCCTCGTCAGGGCCTGGCAGCGACGTCGTGTCTAGAGGCTGGTGATCTCTCCCAGAGACGAGGCTTCCAACCAGAGGTCCAGGGCTTCCGGCAGCGGGCAGCGTTGCCGGGAGTCCGAACGGATGGCCAGATGACGGATCAGGCCGCTTGCCAAGACGGTGGTCTCGAGTTGGAACGTCGTTCGCACTTCAAAGCAACCAGGGTCGACCCGCTGGGGCTTCAGATGCGCCTCCAAGCGATCACCGCCATGCACCGGATGCAGGAAGTCTGCCTGGCAATGCACCACTGGCAGGGCCACTGCTGGCCATTGACGCTGGCCGCGGCAGCCAGGAAGGACCGTGCCGGCCGCAATGCCGTAACGCTCCAGGCTCTCTTCCCAAGCCTCATGGCACCAGCGCAGCAGCTGATGAAAGTGCATCACTCCGGCGGCATCTGTGTCGCCGAAATGCACGAGGCGTTCCAGCTTGAGCCAGTGGTCTGAAGAGTTCACGGCAATCGGAGGCGAATGGTTCAGGGCAGGTCCGGGAACCCCAGGATGCCCTCCATTCCGAGGCCGTAACTGAGGGTCAGCCGCAGCAGCCAGAACAAAAGCAGCGACATGGCGACGCCAAGCCAGAGAGACTTGCCTCCAGGTAGTGGCAGCAACCGGCGTCGATACAAGGCCAGTCCGCTCCAGGCCAGCAGCCCGGCTGCGGCCATAGGGCCAAAGGCATGCCATTGGAGTGACCCATGGAGATCTCCGCTGAGCGCTGAAGCGGTGGCGCGGGTCAGAAAGCAGGTGGGGCAAGGAACACCGGTGAGAGTGCGCAGTGGGCAACCCCACCCAGGTAACTCCGGATGCAGTCCCTTCAACCAGAGGGTCCCGGTGAGAACCGACGGCAGCAAATACCCCGTGCTGCGGATTCGCGCGAGGAACAGATTCAGAAGATCAGCGATCCACCGATCCCATGATCACATCGATGGAACCGAGGATGGCCATGATGTCAGCAACTTTATGTCCCTTGAGGATGTGGGGAAGGATCTGCAGGTTGTTGCTGTCGGCAGCTCGGATCTTGAAGCGCCAGGGGGTGACGTCGTTGTTGCCCTGGATGAACACGCCGATCTCGCCTTTGCCCGACTCCAGCCGGGTGTAGAGCTCGCCATTGGGGATCTTGAAGGTGGGTGCCACCTTCTTGGCCACGTACTGGTAATCGAAGCCAGCGGCGTCACTGCCCTTGCCTTCATTTAGGCGCGTGGCCTCGAGGTTTTCGGTGGGGCCCCCGGGGATCATGTCGCAGGCCTGGCGCAGGATCTTGAGCGACTGGCGCATTTCTTCGATGCGCACGCGGTAGCGGGCGTAGCAGTCGCCTTCTTTATCCCAGGCCACCTGCCAGTCGAAGTCGTCGTAGCACTCATAGTGATCCACCTTGCGCAGATCCCATGGCACACCGGAGGCGCGCAGCATCGGGCCGGAGAGGCTCCAGTTGATGGCGTCCTGCTTCTCGATCGTTCCCAGACCCTCAATTCGGCGCCGGAAGATCGGGTTGTTGGTGATCAGCTTTTCGTACTCATCGATCTTGGGGCCGAACCAGTCGCAGAAATCGCGACACTTCTCCAGCCAGCCCCAGGGCAGGTCAGCGGCGACGCCGCCGATTCGGAAATAGTTGTTGTTGATCAGCCGCTGGCCGGTGGCAGCTTCCCAGAGGTCATAGATCATCTCCCGCTCGCGGAAGATGTAGAAGAACGGGGTCTGGGCACCCACGTCCGCCAGGAAGGGTCCAAGCCAGAGCAGGTGGTTGGCGATGCGGTTGAGCTCTAGCATCAGCACCCTGATGTAGCTGGCTCGTTTGGGTACCGGGATATCGGCCAGTTTTTCCGGTGCGTTGACCACCACCGCCTCGTAAAACATGCCGGCCGCGTAATCCATACGGCTCACATAGGGCACGAACATGACGTTCGTGCGGTTCTCGGCGATCTTCTCCATGCCGCGGTGGAGGTAACCGATCACCGGTTCGCAATCCACCACGTCTTCACCATCCAGGGTCACTACAAGCCGCAGCACCCCGTGCATCGAGGGGTGGTGTGGCCCGAAGTTGACCACCATGGGCTCCGTGCGCGTTTCCAGCTGCGTCATAGGAGCGGCGGTCCAATGGATGTGTAGATCTTAGGTAGTCCTCGCCGCTGGTCTGTGCCCCCCTTCAGCCATGTGCCGGTGCTGGCGGATGCAGTGCTGGATGCGGCACAGCAGATTCCGCATCCGGATGGCCTGTTGATTGACGCCACCCTCGGCGGCGGCGGCCATAGCGCTCTGTTGCTGGATCAACATCCCGGCCTGCGCTTGGTCGGTCTGGATCAGGACGCCACCGCCTGTGCTGCCGCTGCAGAGCGCCTGGCACCGTTTAAAGACCGGGTCATGATCGTGACCACCAACTTTGCCGACTACCTGCCTCCTGAGCCTGCCGTGATGGTGCTGGCGGATCTGGGGGTAAGCAGTCCGCAGTTGGATGTTGCGGAGCGAGGTTTCAGTTTTCGCCTGGATGGTCCACTGGACATGCGGATGAATGCCGGTGGCGGGGGGGAGACCGCGGCTGAGCTGATTGACCGTTTGGAAGAGAACGCGCTGGCGGACTTGATCTATGGCTATGGTGAGGAGAGGCTGTCCCGCCGCATCGCCAGGCGCATCAAGAATGATCTGGCTCAGAAGGGGGCTTACGCCGGCACGGCGGCCCTGGCCTACGCCGTGGCCGGTTGTTATCCCACCAAAGCGCGGCGCGGAGGGATTCATCCCGCCACCCGCACCTTCCAGGCCCTGCGCATCGCCGTGAATGATGAGCTGGGGGTGCTCGATCGCTTGCTGCAGCAGGCCCCCGACTGGTTGGTGCCCGAGGGTCTGCTGGGGATCATCAGTTTTCACTCCCTGGAAGACCGCCGCGTCAAGACCGCCTTTCTGCGGGATGAGAGATTGCAAAGGATTACCCGCAAGCCGGTGGTGGCCACCGAAGAGGAAGAGGAGCTCAATCCCCGCAGCCGCAGTGCCAAATGGCGCCTGGCTTGCCGGATCACAGATGCATGAGCAGTCCGGCTTGGTCTTCCTGGCCGAACAGCTGTCGATAGGCGGCGCCGGTTATGCACACGCAGACCGGTGCTGCGGCCACTAGGCCCACCAAGCAGGCCAGAGCCCCCAGCAGCAGGATTATCACCTGCAGGATCAACAGGCCGAACACCTGCCACCACTGACCCTGGACCACAGCGATGCCCCGTTGGATGGTAGCGATCGGGTTCAGTCCCTCCAGCAAGGCGATAAAGCCGAGAAAGCTCTGGGTCACCTGGATGTAGGTGGCAAACAGCCAGCCAACGGTTAGGGACAGCAAGGCCAGGGGGCTGCGGCTGAAATAGAGGGCCAGCTCCAGGGCTGCGGCACTGCCGGCGTCGTCTAGCTGCGGATCGCTTGGGTCCACCGTCAGCGCCAGATTCATCAGCGGACTGAACACGGTCCAGGCATTGGCGGCATTGAGGGCCACGACGATTACCAGCAGGGCGATAGGCAGCAGCAGCAAGCCAAGCACCATCTGGCGGCTGAACAGCCGCCAGATGGCAGACCCGTCAACCCGGGTGAAATCTTTAAAGCGAGGGGAGCTTCCTCCCAGGGCGATCCAGGAGCCCCGAATCACCCCGACCCCGCCCCATAGGTTCACCAGCGCCGCTACCAAAGCGCCCAGAAGGGGAATCAGATTGGCCAACTGGGTCAGCAGTGAGCTGAGCAACACAAACCCCACGAAGGCCCAGGGGGCCAAGCGAAAGGCATGCCAGCCCTCCTGGATGGCGGTACCAACAGAAAGATCAGCCCTGTTGCCCATGGGTCCGAATAGTCGTCCAGACCATACGGAGATCAGTGCTTGGCTGCAGCGACAGCATCACCGATAACGATGACTGCCTGCTGGATGTCGTCTACTGATGTGTCGCGCCCCAGACTCAGCCGCAGGGAGGCTTCGGCTTCCGGGCGGGTGCGCCCTAGGGCCTGCAGCACGTGGGAGGGGGCGCCGTTGCTGCAGGCCGAGCCACTGCTGCAGGCCAGGTGGGGGCGCAGGGCCCGGTGCAGGCGGCTGCCGTTCACCCCAGGCAGGCTGATGTTGAGGTTGTGGGGAAGTCGTGGGGCCAGGGCTCCATTCATTTGCACCCCAGGAATCTGCCGCTTCAGATCGGCCCAGAGTTGATCGCGTAGCGCCGCGAGTCTCTGCTGGCGTGATTCACGTCCGGCCATGGCCAGCTGGACGGCGGTGGCGAAGCCAACAATCAGGGCCGTGGGCAAGGTGCCGGCTCTGAGTCCCGCCTCCTGACCGCCACCCCACTGCAAAGGCTGCAGTGCGATTTCGTCTCGGATTACCAGGGCGCCGATGCCCTTGGGCCCATACAGCTTGTGGGCGCTGAGACTGAGTAGATCAACCCCCGTTGCATCGGGCTCAAGGGGGATGTGACCGAAGGCCTGGGCAGCGTCGCTGTGGAAGGTGATGCCGTGGTCGCGACAAACTGAAGCTAGTGCCGCCAGGGGTTGGAGCACCCCGATTTCGTTGTTGGCCGCCATCACACTCACCAGCCGCGTCTCGCTGGTGATCGTTTTCTCGAGCTGCTTGGGTGAGATCAGTCCATCGTGACCTGGGCTCAGCAGAGTGATGCTGAACCCTTCCCGCTGCAGTTGCTTCAGCGGATCGAGAACGGCGTGGTGTTCGGTGGTCACGCTGATTAGATGGCAACTGCCGAGGGCGCGGGCATGGCCCAGGAGGGCCAGGTTGTTGGCTTCCGTGGCACCGCTTGTGAACACCAGCCGCTGCGGCGTCACCGCCAGGGCCTCCGCGATCTGCCGTCGGGCCAGCTTCACCGCCGCTGAAGCGGTGAGTCCCAGCCGGTGCTGACGGCTGGAGGGATTGCCCCATTCTTCACTCCAGTAGGGCGCCATCGCTTCCACCACCTCCGCCGCGCAGGGCGTGGTGGCTTGGTGGTCAAAAGCGAGAGGAAGGCGCGACAGCTGGTTTGTTCTCACTGTTGTAATCATGAATAACAACGTTGTTGTTCACTGGCATGGGTCTGCTATTCCCGACGGCTTGTGTCGGTCTGGCTCTGCTGCTGGCCCCCGTCGGCGCCGCTGCGATTGATCGCCTGGAGTTGTTGGAGCAGATGAAGAAGTCCCGCCCTGCTGATCTGACAGTGCTGATAGAAAAACCCGATGCCGGTGGCATGCGCACCATCGGTATCTATGCGATCGAGCCCAACGCCGCTGATCCGAATGTGCGGCAGTACAAGCTCTGGGAGGAGCTGCCGAAGGATCTCAACATCTACTTCGAGTCGGTTAACTGCAGTGCGGCCAATCCCCTGCGGATCAAGCGGACCTTCACAGCTGTGTTCGTGCGCAACCTCAATCCAGGCGGTTTTGTGAGCGACATCAACCGTGAGGATCATCTGGTGTGGTGGGCAGCCTGTGTTCCCGAAGTGGCGGGAACCGAACCAGCCACCCTGCGCCAGAAGGCACTGGATCTGGGCTACTCCACCCTGATTCCCGAACGTCAGCAGCAGTTACCCGCACTGGCTCCGAACTCTCCTCGT